>SABC01000211.1 GCA_009929175.1 Bacteroidia bacterium
CAGTTACGATAACAATCTGATGGTTAGAAAAGTGACTTGCGAACAGGGTGAGTGTGAGCCGGTTCAGGTGAAGGGCTTGCCTGAGAACCCGAGGATATCGGGCAAGACGTATTCTCCGGATGAAACAATATTGGCTTTCACCAATACCACTGACGACGATGTGGAGCTTTGGGTTGTTGATATAGCACAGGCACAGGCTAAGAGAGTTGCAACAGGCCTTAACGGATTCGTTGATTTTTCCTTTATCTGGATGAAAGATGGTAAATCATTGTTGATATGGTCTTTGCCAAAAGATAAGCCGGCCCTTCTTGATCAGAAAAAGGACCTGCCAAAGGGCCCGAGTGTCTCTGTAGGAAAAGGAGCACAATCGCAGGCACGAACATATCCCGATCTTCTGAAAAACGAACTCGATATAGCTGATTTTGAAATTCTTGCAACTTCAGAACTGGTAATAGTTACCCTTGACGGAGAGAAGAGACCTTTTCTGGGAAAAGGAATATATGTTGGCAGTGAGCTTTCACCGGATGGCAACTATATATTAGTGACAACTATAAATAAACCATACTCATACATAGTTCCTGCCGATATGTTTCCGATGAAGAGCTGTGTATATGATATGAATTCAAATCTGGTAAAGGTGGTCAATGAGAAACCTCTTTTTGAAGGAAGACCAAAAGGTTCCACATCAACATTCCCCGGGAAGAGATTGATGAACTGGAGAGCTGACAAACCTGCTTCTCTCTACTATGCAGTCGCACTTGACGGGGGTGATCAGGCTATAAAGGTTGAATTCAGAGATGAGGTGTTTTCGTGGGATGCTCCTTTTAACGGAGAGCCGGTGTCACTCTTCAAGACAGGGCAGAGATTTTCAAGAATCTCATGGGGAGACGACAATCGTGCCCTATTTATGGACTACTGGGTGGACACAAGGAGTGTCAGGACATTCCTCTTTAACCCTTCGAAACCCGGAGCTCAGCCTGTTAAGATTTTTGACAGGAACAGACAGGATATCTACTCGGATCCGGGTAGTTTCCAGTCTCGTAAGAATCAATTCGGCAAATATACCCTTGCAATAGAAAATGATAATCTTTTCCTTATTGGAGATGGATTTACCAAAGAGGGACAGTTTCCGTTTGTGGATAAATATGACCTTAAAACCCAAAAAACAAAGAGATTGTACCAGTCGCCATATACTGACAGGATGGAAAAACTACGCTCGTTTGTGGACTTTAAAAAGGGTGTTATCTTGGTTAACATACAGTCAAAAAATGAGTATCCGAACTACTATCTCCGAGATCTGAATAAAAAGGATTCAAAGGCTCTCAAACAGCTTACCTTTTTCAAAAATCCTTTTGCTTCCATAGCAAATGTCCACAAAGAGGTTATAAAGTACAAGAGAAAAGATGGCGTACAGTTGTCGGGAACATTGTACCTACCTGCCGGTTATGATAAGAATTCGGGAGAGAAGCTCCCTCTTCTCATCTGGGCATATCCAGAGGAGTTCAAGGATGCCGGTTCGGCCGGTCAGAACAAGCTCAACCCTAATGAATTTACATTCCCTTATTACGGTTCATTCGTCTATTGGGTGACAAGAGGCTATGCCGTTCTGGACGATGCTTCGTTCCCTATTATAGGTGAAGGCGAGAAGGAGCCTAACGATACCTTTATCGAACAGCTTGTTGCAAATGCAGAAGCTGCAATAGATGCTGTTGACTCCCTGGGTTATATAGACCGAAAAAGAGTTGCAGTTGGCGGACATTCA
>SABC01000070.1 GCA_009929175.1 Bacteroidia bacterium
TTTTCTGTGCAAAAATATCTAATGCACAGCAGATTAGTCTTGATTTTTCTAACAAGCCCCTTCAGGAGGTCTTGAAGTTTATCACAGACAAGACCGAGCTCAAGTTTGTCTATTCCGATATTCTGGAAGAGATAGACAAGCCGGTTACAATCAAAATGACAAATGCAAAAATTGGGGATGTTTTTGAAAACCTCTTCACTCCAAGAGGCATCTCCTACAAATTTGTAGGAAAACAGGTACTACTTACCCCAAGGGATATGGTGCCCGGCCAAAACGCTATTAAAGAGCAAAGTCCTACTGTCCAGCAAAGACTTACAATCACCGGCAAGATTACCGACAACAACGGAGAACCTCTGCCGGGGGTGTCAGTTATGAACCTGAACACACGTAAGTTGGCAATTTCCAGCGAATATGGAGAGTACTCCATTGAAGCAAATCAAGGACAAACATTGCGTTTTACCATGATTGGAATGGGAACCCAGGATATAGAGGTAGGTCTCAGAAGCATAATGGATATAGATATGGAGCCCAGTATCACTTACCTGGAAAACGTAGTTGTGACTGGATACCAGGATATCCCCAAAGAGAGGGTTACCGGGGCCATATCGTCTGTCTCTTCGCAAAAGATTGAGGAGCGTTATACGTCCAATATAATGAACAACCTGGAGGGGCGTGTTGCAGGTTTGAGTACCTACGGAGGCAAGACAGTGATCAGGGGAACAAGCTCGCTGTATGCAGAGACAAATCCTCTGCTTGTAGTTGACGGAATGCCCATTGAGGGCAAGATCGAAGATTTGAACCCCTACGACATAGAGAGCGTCAATATCCTGAAGGATGCCGCCTCCACCGCAATTTACGGGGCCAGGGCATCCAATGGCATTATTGTAATAACCACCAAAAATGCCAAGAAAAAAGGCAAGATAGATATAGACTTCTCTGCCAACCTTTCCATCTTCGAAAAAAGGAACATGGATTATGCAAGCAATTTTTACATGAATGCAGAGCAACAGGTAAAGGCAGAGTCAGATTATTATGAATATTATTTTTTCAATAACGATGGGGAGGTGGCAAACCCGATACAATCCCAGGAGTCCTCTATAAATGCGGGTTCTAGCGGTATTTCTCCAATCCAGTATGCCTATTTCCAGTTGGCAAAAGGGCAGATAACACGAGACCAGCTAAACGGTGTGTTGGACCGTCTAAAGAAAAACAATTTTGCACAAGAGTATGCCGATGCTGTTTACCAAAGGCAAGTCAGACAACAATACAACCTCTCCCTGCGCAGCAATTCGGACAAGTTCCAAAGCAACCTTACATTCAATTACAGGACAGACAATCGAGGTGTAATCAACACTGGCCAGGACCAATTGAATATAAGCTACAAAGGAGTTTATGATGTTGCCCCTTGGCTGGTAGCCACATTTGGGATCAACGGAATTTTCAATACAGGAAAAGAGCCAGGTGGAGATTACAACTCCAACCATACAAATCCTTGGGCGCACCCCGCCTACGAAAGCCTTTACAATGAAGATGGGACAGACAAACCCTACTATTACTGGTATAACGGAAATGAGTACTGGAGCAGCAAAGGTGCAGAGGGTTTGCACGACCTTGGAGTCAACATAAGGGATGAGTTCTTCAACAATGTGCAGACAACCAGTCGCCAAAACACCCGTTACCATGGCAACTTATTGTTCAAATTGATGAAAGGACTGACTGCCAATGCCCAGTTTATATATGAAAACGAGCATACTACAAACAAATGGCATACCAACAACGAGAGCCATGTGACACGGTCCATCAGGAATGCCTATACCACTTTGGAAAATGGCAAGATAAATTACCTTACTCCTCGCTCCGGAGGTATGTTGCGTACGACCAATACAGATGGTGCATACTGGACAGCCCGTGGACAGATGGATTACTCCAACACTTTTGGTAAACATACTATCACAGCCCTTGCAGGTCTGGAGTTCCGCCAAACCAAATATAGCGGGACCAAATCTCTGGTATTGGGTTACGATGATCAGCTACAGAACAGCTCTACCCATACAATTGATTTTGGAGCCTTGAGCCTTATGCAGAGCAGCCCTTATTTCATGGCCTCGTCCGGAGGTTTCCCTGCAAACCAGTTTGTGTTTACACCATATTTCCGTGATGGCATGGGAATTATTGTAGAGCAGTTCCACCGTTATGGGTCGGGGTATGCAAACCTTCAATACACTTATGACGAGAAATACAATGTGTTTGGTTCGTTCAGGAAAGACTACGCCGATGTTTACGGACTCAACGCCAAATTCCGTGGAACTCCGCTATGGTCTGTGGGGGCCGGATGGAACATCCACAACGAACCCTTTGTAAAGGATTACAAATGGATAAACTTCTTGAAGTTAAGGGTTAGCTACGGTGTGACAGGCAATATTTACCAGGGGGCCACCAGTTACATGACTGCCACTTCCACCGGGATGAACGAGTTCACCAACTTGCCTTATGGTCAAGTTGAAAGCCCTGCAAACCCTAACCTTAAATGGGAGCAGAGCATAACTACCAACTTTGGTATAGACTACTCATTGTTCCAAAACCGTTTGCGCGGTTCGGTAGATTTGTATAAAAAGTTAGGTAAAGATATTTTCTCCAACAAGACTCTTGACCCTTCTACTGGTTATACCTCCATGTTTGTGAACATGGCCAGTATGTACAACAAAGGTGTTGAAGTGGCGGCCACTTACGATTGGTTCCGCGGATTCAAACAAGGTAGCTTCAGCTGGACAACAGGAATAACCTTCTCTTATAACAAGAATGAGGTAACCGATGTGGAAAACCCTTCTACATTGGCAAACCAGCTGTTAAGCAATCCATTCAGGGTTGGTTACCCAACCAGTGCACTTTGGTCGTACAGGTTTGCCGGAATCAGCGATGAGGTAGGCCAAAAGGGCCAAACCTTGTGGTATATAGAGGATGGAGGTAAAACCCACAATGCTCAAAGCCGGGGTATAGACATCATGGAGTTCTCCGGCCAAACCGAACCAATAGTGGTTTCGGGAATTGAGAATCGTTTTGAATGGAATGGTTTGAGTTTGAATGTTATGATGGCCTATTATGGGGGCCATAAGATCAGGGCGCTTACAGAGACCGAAACTTTTGGTGTGCCCTATTCTACAATTCAGAGTTACTTTATAAACGCCTGGACTCCCGAGAATCCGACAAACACACCCGGTATAGGACGTTATGCATCAACCTCTATTGGAAATGAACCCAGATACTCTGATATATCTGTTAGGGAAGGTGCCTTTTTGAAAGTGAGAAATATTGTGCTGGGTTATGATATGCCGGAAAGATGGTTCAAAGGAACCGGTATTGACAGGCTTAGCGTGCGGTTCCAGATTGACAATCCAAAACATCTTTGGATAAAGAACGATGTGGGGGTAGATCCAGAAACTCTGGGGATCCGTTATCCTAGCACCTATGTGTTTGGAGTGAATATTAACTTATAAAATGGAGAGAAAAATGAAAAAAGTTATATATAGTCTCCTGATAGGAGCTACCATATTGGCGGCATCTTGTTCTAAGTTCACCGATGTGCAGCCCAAAGGCAAGAATCTGCTGGCTACTACGGACCAGCTTGAAATGCTGCTCAATCAAGAATTTGATTTGGATGACAGCGATATGCGTCAAATGGCCGGAGATATAATCAGTGCGTTTGAAAACATCCAGACTATGCTAAGCAAACCTAATAAAACCAGGCAGGCAATCATTCTCTCTTGGGATGAGGCTAACATAGACAAGATGGCAGAGTTGACAATGTCGGATAGGACTTACTCCAAGGCTTACGGTGTCATTGGCAAGATTTCCAATGCAATCCTTTCAAAGATAGATGATGCTTCCGGCCCGGAATCTGTCAAAAACCAACTCAAATGCGAAGCCTTGGTGTTGCGTGCCTATTACCATTACATTCTGGTGAACAAATTTGCTAAGGCCTACAACCCTGCCACTGCTGCCGATGACCCTGCCATCCCTTATGTCACAGAAGAGTGGGATATTTCGGTTCCTACAGAGAAGGCTTCTGTGAAAGAGGTTTACGACAATATACTTTCCGATCTGGACCAGGCCATACAGTTGGATGCACTTCCTGTTACTGCCGTGAACCGGATGCGAATGAACAAACCGAGTGCCTATGCGGTAAAAGCTTTGGCATTGGCCAATATGCAACAATTTGACGAGGCATCGGCTGCTGCAAAACAGGCGTTGGCACTGAACAATGTGGTAAACAATTACAACCAAATGCTTACAACCCTCACCGGGGCGATACTTGGTGGAACATACCCTGTTGTTCTGCGTCCACATTTGAAATGCGAAGAAGATATATTCTACACCTATGGACTTGAATTTTTCAATGCCATACCCACCTCTGCCTGGAATGCTTTTGAAGAGGGTCATGCAAGCAGGGACAAAATGTCTACCGACCGTTTGATGTACGACAATATGATGGGTATGGGAATGTCCTACATTGGCCTGGATTATACTTTCACTTTTGATTTGGAATCTGGCTGGAACGCTTCCGGGGTTAAGACCTCCCAAATGTATTTAATAGTCGCAGAGGCAGAGATCCGCAAAGGGAATTTTGATGCTGCAATGGATGCACTGGATGCAATCAGGGTAAACAGGATAGATCCTTCGGTTTATGCTCCGCTCAAAGGTAATGTTGGCAACGTGGAAGATGCCATTTTCCACCTGAAGCAGACTGCCCATGGAGAGAATGCCTATACAATCCACAATTTTATCAACAAGAAGAGGTGGAACCTTTTCGATGGTTACAAAGAGACCCTTACCCGTACTATAGGAGACAAGGTGTACGAGCTGAGGCCCGACTCCAAATTATGGATTTTCCCTCTGCCTGCAAATGCAGTGAACATCAACCCAAATTTGCTTCCACAAAATTACTCCTTGTAAAGATTATTTGAATGAACAATGTATTTAAAAGCTTGGCTATCCTGTGTATATGCTCTTTTGCTTATGCACAGGCGGCCTTTGCCCAAAACAACAGGGGCAATAAAATTGATATGAATATCCTTTATGTAGGCGGATCGTCCGATTATGCGGCTGGTGTAGAGGGGATGTCCAAGGGTGAGAACACGGTTTCTGACCCGGAGATTGTAAAACAAAGGTCCGATGCGTTTATGGGGCTGCTACAGACCTACTTTACAAACGTAACTATGGTAGCTGGCAAGGATTACTCTCCGGAGCTGTCTGCCGGCTACGATGTTACTGTTTTTGACGGGACTATACCACGCAAGTCCGATGCAAGGTTCCTAAAGGACCAAAATGGAAGGAACCTGGATTATTTCAGGGCAGCTTTCCTGCCGCAGGATTTTTCTTATCCCGCCATTTTGATTGCCGAGCTTGGGGAGGTGCTGGGACGTACCATTGGTACCAAAACCGATTGGTTTTGCCTGTGCCTGGCGGGGGATGCATATAACACAAACCTTGAACATGCTGTTTTCAACACTCCTTTCAAGGTAGAACCACAAATGGAACTCAAGGATACTCCTGAGGAAGCTTTTGGATACCAAGGTTATTTTGACCAGCCTATTCCGCAAAAACATTTGATGTGGAAGGTGCAGACCAAGGATTATGTGAACGACCGAAAATTTAGGATAGGTATGGTGGCAAGACCGTGGGGGTTTGCAGATTCTCCCGATGCAGAGATCATTTCCGGAGGGGTTTCGGTAAAGTCTCCCGATGCTGTTGCAATTGCGCGCCATGGGAATTTCTTTTTCTGGGGATTCTCTGCCTCGCCCCTTTATATGACGGACCAGGCCAAACTGGTGTTTGTCAATTCTGTGGTTTACACTGCCGGTCTCAAGGGTGAGCGGATTGTTGCGCGTAAATATGACGACAATGTTGGTACTCCTTCCAATGTTACTTTTGCCGTCAACCAGGCTTCACAGGAGGGATATGACTCATATGTGGCTTATTCCAGGAAAACCTACGAGAAATCTTTGGAAGCGATAAATAAAATCAAAGCCAGGCAAGAGAATGGTGAGGAGCTGAGTGAGGAGGAGAAGATGTATTTGACATATCCTTTGAGCGAAGATATCATGCCATATGAGCAGTACCTTAAGATGTACATGAGGGGCTTTGAGCAGAGGTTTGGTACAGATGCAGAGGCTTTCAGGAATTTCTTGACAGAAAATGAACCATTTATTTATTGCAAGAGCGGTGCCTATGAGGTGGACGAAGATGCAAAAAGCCTTGGAATGCCAATAGGGAGTATAGATTTGCTTGAGGCTGCAATTTCGTTGCTGGATTCGAGCGATGGTGAAAAGATAGCCAAAGGTCACAGGTTACTGGAGCGTTACTCGCTTTGCACGTTCCATACTTATGAGCAGTGGAGCAACTGGTACGAATCTGTTAAGGGAAGGGTTTTCTTTACCCATTCAGGTGGGTGGTACTATATGGTAAACAGCAATGACCTTGCAGAGCCCGCGAATGATTACGATGCTAAGGTTTTTCATGTGGCTTCGCGTGATATTGCTTTGGATGAGACCTCAAACCTGGAGCCTGTTGCTGTTGGGGCTGGTACTGTGGTTTTACCTGGTGGCAGGGAGTATCTTTTGATTAAAATGAAGGTTCATGATGGTTATTATATCTATGGGAATGTCTCTGCAAGCGACCCGTTTATTCCGACTTCCTTAAATATCGGGTTGCCGGATGGTTACTCTGCCGGGGAATTGGTAAAACCTGTTGCCAAGCTGTTGAATTCGGCAGGTACCACCAAATACAGTGGGGAGTTACTTTTCCTTGTGCCAATTAAGGGTTCGGGAAAGCAAACGTTGGTTGTACATTATGAGTACCAGTGTTGTGATCCTACTGTTTGTTACCCGCCTGTGGTTGGGCAGATAGAGGTTGCTTCTAAGTTTTAACAGTTATTAGATTTTAATTTATTATTCAGGATATGAAATTTTTTAATAAGTTTTTTTTATTTGCACTTCTTTTTGCAGTTGGTTCTTTTGGAGCAGTGGGTTGTACCTCTGTTCCTTCGGACATGTATGAGATAGAAGGAGAGGTGATTGGTTTGGATGATGGGGTGATCTTCATTGGTTTTGTTAATTCGCAGACTATGCAGGTGAGCAGGGATAGTGCCCGGATTGAGGGAGGGAAGTTTTCTTTCTCGGGGCCGCTACCTGCTCCTGAGCGGGTAGTCTTATCAGATTCCAATTTCAAGGATTGGTCAAATCCAAACACAGTTGACATGTTCATTGTTCCTGGCAAAATGAAGCTTACCCTGGAGTGGGGCAACTTTGCAAACTACACATTGGAGGGATCTTCGCTTAACGATGAGTACGTGGCTTTCAATGAGGGGATAAAGCCTTTGATGGATAAAGTCATGGAGCTTAATAAAACTTTGGAAACCATAGAAGATAAGGATATGAGGGATGAGGCTCGTAAGGAGATGGGCGAGCTTTATGCTCAGAATGAAAAATATACCGAGAAGTTCATGGTCGAGAATCCTGCCAGTGTTTTGTCTGCCTATTTGATGAGTTCCAGGATGAGCTTCTATGACCTTGAGCAATTAGAGGGTTTTTACAATCCTTTTACCAACGATGTCAAAGGGTCATCGTGGGGCCAGCAGATAAAGGCAGAGATTGACCTGCTCAACTCTCTGAAACCGGGTAATCCTGCTCCTCTGTTTTCCTCTGCAGACATCAATGGCAATACTCTTTCCCTTGCCGACTTCAAAGGTAAGGTTGTTCTGGTGGATTTTTGGGCCAGCTGGTGTGTTCCGTGCCGTGCCGGGAACCCTCATCTAAAGGAGTTGTGGGATAAATACAATGCACGGGGTTTTGAAATCATATGCATTGCCGACAATGACTCCAGCCCTGATGACTGGAGGAAGGCTGTGCAGCATGACGGTATTGAGATGTTCCACCACATCTTGCGTGGATTGGTTATCAATCCCGACCATACATTTGACCGTACAAACGATATCTCCGAACTTTACGCAGTACATTCTCTGCCTACCAAATTCCTGATAGACAGGGAAGGTAATATCATTGGTAAAGTAAATAACGAAGAACTGGACCAAGAACTCCACGAACTCTTCCAATAGATGCATCCCTCGGATAAATTAACAACTACCTAGTTGTGTGGTAATTAAATAAATTTTATACTATTTATATGAAAAAGAATATTTTAACTTTTGTTGCCCTGATTTGCTCTGTGGCTTTATTTGGACAGGATGGTGGGGTTACTCTTAAAATCGGTGATAAGGCACCTGATCTTAAGGTCGTTTGGCTCAAAGGAGAGCCAGTTGAGGGGTTTGACAACGACATGTTGTACCTGGTGGAATTTTGGGCTACCTGGTGTGGCCCTTGTATCTCCTCTATGCCTCATTTGTCGGAAATTGCACGTAAATACGATGGCAAACTCAAGATTATTGGAGTAAATGTTTGGGAAAAGGGGTATGATAAAAAATCCTACGACTCTTTCTTACCTGTTGTCAAAGAGTTTGTGGCTTCTATGGAGGATAAGATGGATTACTTGGTGGCTATGGATAACAATGATTTGCATATGGCTAAAAGCTGGATGGAGGCGGCTGGTCAAAATGGTATTCCTGCTTCGTTCCTGATCAAGGAGGGCTGTGTAATATGGATTGGTCATCCTCATGTTTTTGAAGATATTTTGAAACAGGTTTTGGAAGGGACTTACAATGCCCAAGCTGCTGCAAAAAAAATGGAGGAGTCGGCAATCGCCGAGCAAAAGCAACTGGCGCCATTTATGGATATGAACAAGGCAGTAACTGAGGCAATGGAGAACAAAGATTATGATGCAGCTCTTCTTGCTATTGATAAAGCGATGAATGTTATTGATCCCATGTTTATTAATGCGGTCAAAAGCACTAAATTCGGCGTCCTTTTGGAGAAGGACACTACTGAGGCAAAGGTTTTTGCCGATGATTGGGTTGCAAAGGAGCCTTATGCAAAAACTGCACTTACAATTACTATTGCAGAGAAAGAGGGATTGCCATCACATTTTTATGATTTTGCTATTGCAACCTTTAAAGAGATGCTTGAAAATGAGACTGCAGTTAAACCTATGATTTTGGATAAGATGGCAAAGCTATATTTTTTCAAAGGCGATAAATCGAAAGCCGTGTCAACCATAGAAGAGGCAATTGCTGCGGCCCGCCAAGCCATTGCAACCGGGCAACACCAAGGAATGATCACCTCCGCAACCATCACTGCGATGGA
>SABC01000212.1 GCA_009929175.1 Bacteroidia bacterium
AGTGTTTCTGTCGCAAAAATAACAAAAAGAGAGTAGAACTTACAAACTAGTTTGAGATTTTATTAACATTTTAACAATTTCGCAATAATTCATTTTTTTGTTTTGATTTAATTCAATTGTATTATATTTGCATCTGTATTGTGGAGGGATTTGACTGCTTGCAACCACTTGAAAAAATGCTAAAATAGAGTCTTCCGGCGCTACTTTTCCGCAAAATCAAACCCTTTCCCGATTTAAATGTTTTAGTAATTAAACACTAATTATCATGTCGTATCTATTTACTTCAGAATCGGTATCAGAAGGGCATCCGGACAAGGTTGCCGATCAGATTTCCGACGCTATTCTAGACGAGTTCCTTCGTCTTGACTCAAATTCAAAAGTAGCTTGCGAGACATTCGTAAGCACAGGACTCGTAGTTGTTGGTGGCGAGGTCAATTCAAGAGCTTATGTTGACATACAACAAATTGCCCGCAGGGTGATTAACAGGATTGGTTACACCAAAGCAGAGTATATGTTTGACGGTAACTCCTGCGGCATTCTCTCTGCCATTCATGAGCAGTCTGCCGATATTAACCGCGGTGTCGATAAAGTTGATGAATCAGGTAATTCTGTTGCAACTGCTGATGAACAGGGGGCCGGCGACCAAGGGATGATGTTCGGTTATGCCTGCACAGACACTGAAGAGTTTATGCCTCTTCCGCTGACACTATCTCATATTGCCTTGCTCGAACTTGCGAAAATCAGGAAGGATACCATTCTTATGCCGTATCTCAGACCTGATGCTAAATCACAGTTTACCATTGAGTACGATGAAAACAACAAGCCTCTCAAGGTTCATACAATCGTAATCTCAACTCAACACGACGAGTTTGACGTCGACGAGAAGATGCTTGCCACTATTAAATCCGACGTACAGGAAATCCTAATCCCGAGGATAATAAGCAGACTTCCTGAACAGACTAGGGATTTGTTCCGTCATGGCTACAAACTACTAGTAAACCCTACAGGAAAATTTGTGATAGGTGGTCCTCACGGCGATACCGGACTTACCGGCAGAAAGATTATTGTTGACACATACGGAGGCAAGGGAGCACACGGCGGTGGAGCATTTTCAGGAAAAGACCCAAGCAAGGTAGACCGTTCCGGTGCCTATGCTGCAAGGCACATTGCAAAAAACATGGTAGCAGCAGGTGTCGCAAGAGAAGTTCTGGTTCAGATTGCCTATGCGATTGGCGTTGCACAACCTGTCAGTGTATTTGTAAACACATTCGGAACTTGCAATATTCCTATGACTGACAGCGAAATCGCAGCTAAAATCAGCGAGATATTCGACCTGCGTCCTGCGAAAATAATCGAGAGATTCCAGCTGAAAAATCCTATTTATGAGGTAAGTGCCTCATACGGACATATGGGAAGGGATCCGTTTACAAAGATGGTTGAGGTGGTTGAGAAAGGGGTACCTGTACAAAAAGAGGTTCAGTTTTTCGGATGGGAGAGGTTGGATTTCGTGGAGAAAATCAAGAAGAGTTTTGGAATTATTTAACGACTCCGTCGTTTTCGTTCCAAAGAAGTTTCTTGCCAAAGCCCAGACGGTTGTCAGTAAATTTAGCCTCTGTGATCCTGAGTGTCCAGAGCTCTCCACCTTTTAGCACGGCATAGGGAAACCTCTTCAAATACTTCAGCCGGTACCTGTTGGTCAGTGAATCATCACATTTGTCGGCCACTGCCTTAAACTGAAGTCCGCGAATAAGA
>SABC01000213.1 GCA_009929175.1 Bacteroidia bacterium
CTCTTGCCACCTTCGAGAAATTTCGATTTGCTTCGGTGATGGATACCAAGTTTTTCATGTCGATCAGCATATGACCACCTCCTCTGGGGGCATATTCAAATATCCCTTATTTTTAGGATATATTAAACCTAATTAAACACTACAAATTATGGGAACCTCCAATTAACCGGGAAAAATCAGAGTTTGAGTATACAATGACTTGTAATTGGCATGGAGATGAATGCGCTGGAATGATCGCTGTATATACACTGTGAATGTCAAGGAGTTTTTTCTCCTCGCCCACCTGTGGCGCAAGCGTAATGCGTATACGCGAAGCAGTGTGTAAATTGCGGATTCCTATCCGTAAAATACGCTTACAAACCCATATCGCTGAATTGCAGCCTTTTCCCAAACCTAACGGGTTAAAAGAAGCCAGCTTTTCGTACAACTTTATTCGAATTGAGAGAAAAACAGGAAAGTTGCCCCATATCTGAAATTATCTGATAAATAATGCAAATTATGAGTCCTATTATTGACAGATAGCAGGCATTACAACACTATTGGAGTATGCAAAAGCCAATACACTTGATTGTCATTTTGCTGTGTATTACTACTTCTTTGTTTTCTACCGTCACAGTCACATATGACATGGAACCCACTTTGTTTATTCAAGCCTCACTGCCTCTGCCATTTGAGCCCCGGAACTTCGGAGCTCATTTAGGAACCTTGACATTCCAACGTAGTGCTGATGATACAACACCCATCTACGATCCATCATTAATTGCCATTGCAACCAACAACACATGGAATATTACCGGGCCGTACTCATGGGGCTCTAATGCATACGGCCCGGTGTATGCCAATGACTATACCATCAATCTATATCCACACGCTGTGTACCGCCTTGATGGATCCTTAGTGTTGAATCGACTTTCACCCAATGCAGGGAAAGTCCCGCTAACAACTACAGGTAGCAACGGTATTGACGAGTCTACATTCATTGTTGATTTATATGTGGCTAATGTGGACAAACACTTTTCAGGATCACAATTGAAACCCAATGGAAAGTACATCATCGATGAAGGAGATTTTGGAACTTTCACCGTTGCAATTGCAGCTCCAAATAAAACCATCTGGGAACCTGGAAGGATTGATCTTCCAATTATTGGGCTTTCTCCTTCTGCGACCAGCCCCTATATCGGAGTCGATTCCGGTAGTGTTGAGTTTCATCCTGAGCGATACATACTCACTATTCAAAACAACTTCCCATTCTCTCTTGACGAAGTATTTGCCACAGGCAAGGCCCAAATAGCCCAATTCCAACTATACCTTACTGAAGTAAGTCCATACAACACTGCAATTTCTTATGGAGTATATATTACATTTTCTAACTATGCTAATTCAGAAGCTTTCTGTATGCATAGGAATAATAATATGGGTGACTATGCAATCGACTACTGCCTGTTTTTTCTGGGACAAGATGTCATCGGCGGCCAGAGGATTTTGTGGGATGGTTTTTACGGCAACAATACTACGTATTATCAGAATGTATACGTCAAAGGCATCTCTGCATCACAAGTCGATTCTGTTCCGGAGGGAACGTATTGTGACACGATATACGTTACAATAACCCCGCAAGACCATATTTAGGTGGATTAGAGACAAATAAAAAACTCCCCCAAGCTTGCACCCTTGAAGGAGTTCCGCAATAGCGCGGGAGTGTACCTGTCGTTACCTCAGATATGAGGGGGAAAAAAACGAACAGG
>SABC01000214.1 GCA_009929175.1 Bacteroidia bacterium
TTATTACCGCTCGGCAGGTATAAATCTGTTGATTGACTCTGTAGCCAGAGTTTCAATTCCGGGGGGTGATATAATGATTATCGGCCGGGATGACAGAACAAATCACAGAAGAGAGGCTCTCTCAGATCTGGTTGGAAGCATTGACAAAACACTCCCTCTCATACTTATGGATCACCAGCCTGCGAAACTCGCAGAGGCAGAGGCTGCCGGTATTGACCTTCAGCTTTCCGGCCACACACATCAGGGGCAATTCTGGCCCGGAAGTTTCTTTGTAAAGAGGATGTATGAGTTGTCTTACGGTTACAAACAGAGAGGTAAGACCCATTATGTGGTCTCATCGGGTCTCGGATTGTGGGGGCCGGAGTTTCGTATTGGAACGGTTTCAGAATTGGTGCTTATTCACCTTTGTTCTTCATCTTCGCAAAAGACAGAATCAGTCCCAGTACAATAGAGAGTGACGCAGCAAACAACACCTTGTATCCTCCCGGAAGCATGAAGGTGATTGTATGCGCAGGTATCCAGAAGAGTGGTATTGTTTTTACCACAATATCCTTTATGAATTTTCCCCAATCTGTTGTGCCGATTATTTGTGAGACGGAGGTTGCCTTTCCGGCATAACGGCTGTCGATATAGAGGTCGGTTATTCTGTGACTGGCCATGAACACAGGTGCAAATGTCAGGTTCATTATTGCAGATATCAGGAATGCCCTCAGAAATTTTGACCCGCCAAGATATAACAAACCATCTGCCGCTGCTCCGTCAACTCCGTGGGAGAAAACGCTAAACATGGCAACAATCATGACTCCCACAATCCCCCAGACAACCATTTTCGGTATCATCCCGCGCACTTTGGTCCACTTGCCGTAAACCAATCTTGCAGCAAGGAATTCACCCATCATGGAGAGAATTGCAAACTTTACAAACCCCATAATGTATGGATGGCTTGCCGTAGTTTCAAGAAAAAGTGTATTAGTTGCCGGATATATAAGAAAACCTGCCGCAAGGGCAAGAATCGACAACCATATAAAAGTTCCGTATTTTGCCATATCAACCATTACCAACTTCCGCCGGCTCCGCCTCCTCCGAAACTTCCCCCGCCAAAGCCTCCGAATCCGCCTCCACCGAAGCTTCCGCCACCAAAGCTGCCTCCGCCGAAGCCTCCTGAACGACCACCTCTTCCTGATAGCATGGATCCGAGAATCATCATCTCAAGCAGCCCCGGACCTCTTCTTCCGCCTCCGCCGAAATTGGTAGGACCTTTACCCCTTCTTGCGATGGAAATTATTATGAAGAGTATAACAAATACGATGACTATAATCGCGCCTGCTGCCGAACCCTGATCACTCTTTGCGGCATACTCGTCGGAGCTGTACTCTCCTGCTGCGATGGGCATTATTACATTTAGAGCCTTTACAATGCCGTTGTAGTATTGATTATCTCTGAAAAGGGGAATCATCTCCTGTTCGATAATCCTTTTGCATATAGCATCGGGAAGTGCCCCTTCAAGTCCATATCCTGTGGCAATGAAAGCCTCACCTGAACTCTCTGCTGTTTTTGGCTTTACAAGTATAACCACACCATTGTCAAACTTCTCCTGACCAACCTTCCACTGCTCTCCGATCGAATAGGCCATCTGAGACTTATCCATTCCTCCAAGGTCGCTGAGGATGGCAACAACAATCTGGTTTGAGGTCTTATTTGCGAAGCTTACAAGTACGGACTCCATCTGAGAGGCCTCATCC
>SABC01000215.1 GCA_009929175.1 Bacteroidia bacterium
AGAGTCTCGATAGCCTTCAATTTTGCTATGGCTGCCGGTGTTGCAGCAGTCCTTGTAATGGGAATCTTTCTGGGCAGCAACTACACAACCAACAAAGATAACGGGGAGCAGCTGGCACTTAACATAAATGACACACACCTCGAAAGCCTGCATCTGTATGTAATAGAAGAATAAAGGAGGAGGATCATGAGAAACGAAAATAAAACCAAATTGCTTATATGGGCAGTCATACTACTGGCTTTGCTCAACATAAGTACAATCCTTACCATCTATTTTGGCAAGGATAATAAACAAATGGAAGAAGACTCCATTGTTATAGATCCCGAATCATCCCCTTTGAGCGGGAGATACCTGAGAAGCCACCTCAACTTTGACTCTGGACAAATGGAAGTATACCGCAATCAAAGCAGGAAATTCCGCACCACTGCTAACATTGTCATCCACAACCTCAACCAATACAAACAACTACTCAGCAAAGAGTTGAACGAAGAGGTGCCCGACATGCAGCAGATAAATAATTATTCGGACAGCATCGGTATTGCCCATGCACAACTCAAAAAGGTAACTTCCCAATTTTACCTTGATCTTAGGCAAATATGTAACCAACAACAATGTGAAGGATTAAGGGAAATCTTTTCGCCCCTGTTCATGGACAATCCACATATGCAAGGTCAAGGAAGGGGAGCCGGAAGGGGCCGAAGGTCAAACGGAAGCATGTAAAAGGCTATTTTAGCAGTGCCGTGGCAAGGATTTCAACGGGATGGAGGGCCATTTTTCCGGTCCCGTCCTTGATTTGCTGCCTGCAGGAGGTGCCGGGTGCCGATACAATTACCCCCTCGGGGTATTTACGCAAGCCGGGAAAGAGTACCTGCTCACCAATCTCCATGGAAATGTTGTAATGCTCCTTTTCATAACCGAAAGAGCCGGCCATCCCGCAACATCCGGTCGGTAAAGTCTCTACACTGTAATTCTCGGGAATTGAGAGCATCTTTGCAGAGGCCTCAACCGATGCTATTGATTTTTGATGACAATGACCATGCAATACAATCTTCGCATGCTCTTTTGTGAAAAGCCGTCTGTCTATCCTCCCTGCTTCGAACTCCCTCATGATGAACTCATCGAACAAAAGGCAATTTGCTGCAAGCTTCACGGCATCATTCCTCATACCGGCCGGTACAATATCGGGATACTCATCCCTGAAAGAGAGGATTGCTGAGGGCTCTATTCCCACCAATGGAGAATCCCCTGTGATGACATCTTTTAAAGCATTTACATTCTTGATTGCCAATCGCCGCCCCCTTTTGAGCATCCCCTTTGAAAATGCAGCCCTGCCACTTTCGGAATGTTTAGGAATCACAACCTCATATCCCAACCTCACCAAAAGATTTATAAAAGACAACCCAACCTCTGCCTCGTTAAAATTTGTGAACTCGTCGGCAAAAAGATAGACTTTACGGCCTCCGCGAGGGAGTGTAGGTGCCGAGGCAGAGGCCAAAGATCTGAGGCTCTTCCTGGATAGTGAGGGAATATCACGTTGCACGGCAAACCGCAGGATCTTTTTCAACAAAATAGAGGAAACGCTGTTGGAGGCAAAAAAGTTGTAAACGGCCGGAAACCATGAACCAATAGACTGTACAACAGACATCCGGGATATCATGAACGAACGGAAAGAGGTCCCGCAAACATCGTAATGGTGCTGCATGAACTCTGCCTTGTAACGGGCCATG
>SABC01000071.1 GCA_009929175.1 Bacteroidia bacterium
GCAGAGGTTATCCCAGGCACCGAGCCGGCTGCCGGCCCAATGCAGAGCCGAGCAGCTATTGACTGGAGATAACCGTGCTGCGCCGGCAAATAACCTGCAAACCAGGCATATGTTAATTTATCCGAGGGATGAATCCCGCAAAGCACTAGTAATCATCTTAAAGATATAAGTCTTTGCAAGACTGATAGTTGTTAATTTATCCGAGGGATCAATCCTGCAAGTGACTGGCAATCAGAGGTAAGCTGCAACCCTCTGTAAAGTAATTACTTGCTAATTTATCCGAGGGGTCAATCCTGCAAGTGCTTGGCAATCAACGGTAAGCTGCAACCCTCTGTAAGGTAATTACTTGTTAATTTATCCGAGGGATCAATCCTGCAAGTGCCTGGCAATCACCGGGAAGCTGTAAGCCTCTGCAAGACTGGTAGTTGTTAATTTATCCGAGGGATGGAACCTGGGAGTTGGTTGATGGTGGTTTGGTAGGTTTGGAGGCGGGTTTCTTGGTCGTAGATGAGGATGTGGGGTACGGCACTTATGTTGAGGGCTTTGGCAAATTTGTCCCCGGCATCGAACAGCTGGATGTTGTCTAGTTCGAACTCTTCCAGCTTTTGTAGCCAATCTTCCTTCTTGCTGCCCATACATATGCCAACGAAAATCACATTCCGGTCTTTCATTTCGTGCTCCAGCTCTTTTAGACGCGGCATTTGCCTGAGGCAAGGTACACACCATGTGGCCCAAACATCTACAACCACAATCTTCCCCTTGAAAGAGTCAAGGGAAACCTGGTTGCCGTTGCGGTCTTCCAGTTGTATCGGAGGAGCTTGTGAGCCAACAACCGTGTAACCAAGTTGTTCGAAAGATTCCTTTAGCTTCCCGGAGATTCTCATATCGGATACCATATCGGCTACGGATGCAAATGCCTCACGGTTGGTTTTATAATTGTCAAAATCGCGATAAGATGTTATATATGAACTGAGAAGATGCGAGATAGTCATATCGGTTACTCTCTGGTTGGAAATATATTCGTCCATAATCCCAATCTGGGCAGAAATCATGGAAAGGTCTTTACGTCTGGAATATGGAGAGAGTCCGGTTTTGAGATTCAAAAACCCGACCAGGTTTTGTATTCCCGAAGGAAACAGGAATATGAAATCATCATCAAAATACTCATTTTTAAAATCAGGTATCTCTTTTAGAGAGCTCCTGTAATAGGCAGAGTAGTAACTGTCGATAGCCTTAAGGCGGATGAACTTATTTACCAAAGGCTTGACTTTTCTAAGCCCAAGCAGAGAATCGGCAACATCAATAAACGAGTTGAGGTATGCCTTTTCTCCCTCAATATTGGCCGGTGGATTGTTAAAGTTTTTTGCCATAATGGAGTTGGTGATTTCGCCAAGTGCTACCAATGCCTTGTTATTTGCGTCGGAAATGGAACTGTGCCGGCATTTGACCCCATATTTTCCCGAAGGAATAAATTCCAGGGAAATATTGTCTCCGGGTTGTAAGTACAAGGTTGTGTTGTATCCGGACAACTCGTTCCCCTCCCCAACCCTGATGTATAGTCCATAAAGGGCAGGCTTCGGGATCTCTAATTCAAAGGAGAACCCATCCTGGCTTAGGGTGAATATTTCTGATTTTATCGGATTCTTGACCGATGCAGCCTCAGATGAATTTCCTTCCGGGTTTTCTGAATCAACGTCTCCGTCGGGCTTTTCAGGAGAGAGTTCCACGAGTGTGGCAACGATTTTCTTATCCTGTTCGAGGCTAAAAGTGCCGGTAACCTGCACTGTAGTATCGCATGAGCTGACAAATGCACCTAGGGCAAAAGCTATAAATGTGTACAGTATGTGTTTTTTCATTTTTGATTTTTTAAAAAACCGGACGGAAGGGGGCCCGCCCGGTTTTGTCAAATGAGATTTTTTGTTTTAAAAAAGAACCAGTTAAGGGATGATCCGATTCTCGGCAGTGCTACTATTGCAGTGCAAGCAATTCCCTTTCTGCGGCTTTAAGCTACTGGTAATTAATTAAATTACCTGGGATTTTGAACAATATTAGGGTTCATGGAGAGAATTTTGGCAGGTATCGGCAAAACCAGTCGTGGGTCGTTACCAGGGATACTGCTGTTGCCACGTTTTACCATGATGCTCCTGCCCTCCAGACTCAGACGTTTGATGTCATATAGGCGCATCCCTTTGAATGCCAGCTCAACACGACGCTCTTTGAGCACTATGTCCAAAGCCTGTGCCGCAGACGGTGCGGTAAGGTCCTGGTAAACCGAGGCAGAGATTCTTTTCCTGCGCAATGTATTCACGTCATTCATGGCTTCCTGGGCTCTGTTGGTCCTGGCCAACGCCTCTGCACGAATGAGCAGCAGTTCCGATGTGGTAATACCGGCATGGCTGTAATCATAGGCGGCTTTGGTGTCAAAGATTCCTTTGCCGGGCAGAGGGTTCATGTAGTAGTCGAAATCGGCAGCTCCAAACTCCAGCCTCAGGTCACCCGGTTCGAACTGGTCAAGCAGATCCTGGGAAAACATATAGTTGTTACCATAGCAACCTACCACACGCAGGTACTTGTGCAGGACTATGTCCTTTTTTTGTACGGAGGAACTTGGGTAACCGTTCACCTGCGCATAGTATTTATTGTTAGGATTGCTCCAGGAAAATGTGTTGAAGTCGTAAATGTAGTTGCTGATGGCAAAAGCCCTGTTTGCAAAGTCATATGCTTTGTTCCAGTCTCCCATGAAAAGGTACATCCTTGCAAGTACTCCAAAAGCACCGGCTTTACCAGGCCTGTAGCTGTATGCAGGAACATCCGGCAATAGCTCTGTCGATTGCAGCAGGTCCTTTTCTATTTGCTCATAAACCTCCTTCACAGTAGATCTTGCAGGCAATGCGTTGATGTTGGGCTCAAGGTGCATGGGAACGCCCAGGTCGGTGGCAGCAGTTGCACTGTTGTAGTGTTTTGCGTAGGCATTTACCAGGTTAAGATAGGCAAAAGCCCTGTGTACCAAGGCCTCTCCTAAAGCCCTCCTTTTGTCGGGAGAGTCGGGTTCGGTGTTGCCCTTTAAGCCCTCTATCACAGTATTGCTAACATAAATAGTACGATAGGCAATGTTCCAGTCGGTGTCATCTTCGTTGGAATCGTAAATATTGTCAGAAAGGTCGTAGGCAAGGACCCCCTCTTTGCCGGGGAAGCCACTGTTGGCCCCGGATCTTTGATCTTCCGGCAAGAAGATGTCGTCGGTGAGGTATACCTGGATATTGGAGGTGCGGCCTACTTCCAGAGGTGCCGACATAAGTGCCAGGTAATCATTTACGGTAGTGGGGATAACCACCCCTTTGGGTTCTACATCCAAAAAGGAGTCGCAGGATGTGAAGGACAATGCTAAAAGCAGAGTTATATATGCAAATTTAGTTTTCATTTCTTTTTCTTTATTTGATTAAACCCTCATGATTAGAAAATAAGATTGAGCGATAGAACAAAGTTCTTTACAGGAGGGAATGAATACCTTCCGTTCCTGAGGTCGTAGTACTCGGGATCGATGTCATAGCTGTTGTTTGCCCACAGCCACAAATTGTTGCCTTGTGCGGTGATTTTGGCACCTGCAAATACATCTTTGAGGAATTTACGAGGGATGTCGTATGAGAGGGTAAGCGAGCTGAGCCTTATGTACGAAGCACTACCTTCCCAAATGTGGGCATTGCGGTAGTAGCGTGTCCATTTTGCCGGTACAGAGCTGGTGTTGTATACCCTCGGAAGATCGGTATGCTCCTCGTCACCAGGTTTTTGCCATCTTTGCGAAATCATATTGGTAGCTCCTCCGTACAAATCCATACGGGTAACCGGCAGCCTGAGCACGTGTCCCATTTTCCATGTGAACTGAGGTGTTAGTGTAAACCCTTTGTAGCTCATGTTGAGCATAAGTCCGCCGTAAAACGGAGGGGTAAGGGTACCAACGTAGTTGAGGGCTTTGGAGTCTGTCATCTCTGCACCCGACCATCCGATAACCTCGTCTTTTGCATTGTATACCTGAGGCTCACCTTTGTCGTTAAGTCCGGCCCACCTGTAGCTGTACATGTAGCTCAATGGTTTGCCCTCCACAGGATTGCTCCCGGCAATATAGGTGGCGGCAGTGATGCTGGGCATCAGCACATTGGTTACAGTGTTCTTATTGTATCCAAAGTTGAGGGTAGCATCCAGTTTAACAGCCCTGTCCAGGATGACGCCGTTCAATGACAGGTCAAGACCCTCGTTGGTCATCTCTGCAGTATTGATCTCTGCACGGGTAAACCCAGTGGTAGGGTCAAGGATGCTGTTGCCGAGCAGGTCGTAGCTGTTTTTCTTGTAATAATCGAGGGAGCCGGAAAGCTTATGACCAAAAAGTGAAAAGTCCAGTCCAATATTGGTTACGGCTGTCTTCTCGGGCCTTAGTGCTTGGTTCTCAGGATTTGTGAATGTGAGCATATTTTCCTGGGTGTTGAAGTTTTTGCCCGTGCCGGCAATTGGGTAGGGGCTGGAATTGCCGATGTTACCGTTGATACCATATGTGAACCTGGCAATCAGGCGGTCTACAAAGGTTACGCTCTGCATGAACTCTTCTCCGGAAACCCTCCAGTTACCACCCACACTCCAGATTGGCTGGTAGCGGTATTTGGGGTCGGTTCCGAAGAGGTTGGATTGGTCTATACGGGCACTTGCAGAGAGGGTGTATTTGCTTTTGTATGTGTATGCGGCATTTGCAAACAGTGAGAAGAAGCGCCGGTCCCTTTCGTAAAAGCCCGGATTCCAAGTGTAGGTGCTGTAATCTCCTTTGTAGTTGGGAGTGTAATTTGAGAGTGAGAGCAGGTCAAATATGTCGGTTGTGAGTGCTTTTTCATTATAATTATAATACCTCTCGGAGTTCCCTTTATGGGAAATCCTGCGGATTTCTGTTCCGATGATGCCGTTGATTGAATGGTCTTTACCCAGAGTTTTATCTACCGAAAGGGTGTTGCGGAATGTCCATCCGTTGAACTGGCTGCCGGTCTTGTCCAGTATGGGTCCTACAGGGAATTTATTGGTATAAGAATTACTTGAAGAGTTGAATACCCTCCATACATTTGCCATATACCTGGGATAGTACATGTTGAGGTTTTGCAGGTTGCGGTTATTTGTGTATCCCAGTTCATTCACATATTTGGAACTCAAAACGATACCCTCTGCAATCTTGAAATCGAGGGCTATGTTGATCCTGGTTTCGAATGTATTGGTCTTGTTGTTGCTGTTGTCCAGCTCTTGTTTTGGATTGGAGTCCCAGCTAAGGTAACCGTTATCGTAATACCCTTGTTTTAGATGTTGAGGTTCTGCGGAATTGTATTGGTTAAGGTAGTTGCCAGCCTCATCTACAAATAAATAGTAGGGACGGCTAAAGGAGAAATCGTGGCCGGGGGCACTCTTTGAATGGTTGAAGGTAGAGTTCACACCTGTTGTGAGGGTGAGCGATGGCAACACCTGCATGATGTTTTTCATGTTGATGATTACTGCTTCGTTTTCGTTGCCAATTGAGGTGGAGAGATCTTTTGTGTAGATAGCGGAGAGGTAGTACCTGCTCTTTTCGTTACCGCCCTGAATGGAAAGGTTGTATTGCTGCCTGGCTGCGCCACGGTAAAAGAGGTCTTGCTGTGTGAGTCCGTTATCGCCCTTGATCCTCTGCAAACCGGCCTGTAGACCAGCTTCGTCTATCAGTCCTATGTGCTTTTGGTAAAAGAGTTCGCCAACCTTTGAATAGCCGGTGTTGTCGGCCTGTGCAGGTTTGAACCATCCTTTGTTGATGGTCTCCACTTCGAAATCCACGAAGTCGGAGCTGTTTGCCATTTGGTAGTACGAAAAATCGGGTTTTTGGTCAAAGCTGAGGTTTGCAGTGAAATTGAAAATGGCTTTGCCGTCTGCAGAGCCTCCGCTTTTGGTCTTTACCACCACTACTCCGTTGGATGCCCTAACGCCCCAGATGGAAGCGGCTGCCGCGTCTTTGAGTATTGTAACACTTTCTATGTCATTGGGGTTGATGGTGTAGTTGCCGCTCTCGATCGGGAACCCGTCTACCACTATCAGAGGGCGGGAGTCCGATTTGATGGAAGAGACACCCCTGATCTGGAGTCCTCCGTCCTTATCGACAAGTACGCCGGCTGTCAACCCAGCCAATCCTTTTGCAAAGTCGGTTGATGCCAGGTTGGTGATGCCCAGCTTTTTGTTGTCTACCAATGCAAATGAGCCGGTAGCCCTTTCCTTGGACAAGGTTTGGTAACCGGTTACGACCACCTCGTCTAGAGCCTTTATATCGGTTTGCAGCACAATATTCAAGGTTGCAAGACCCGATGTTGCTGTCACCTCTTGGGGGATCATCCCTATCATCGAGAAGAGTATCTTGTCGCCGTCATTCACGGCAATCGAGTATTCGCCTTTTTCTCCGGTGAAGGTACCTCTGCCTTGGCTCTGGTTCAAGACATATATGCCGGCGAGCGGAATCATATCCTGGTCGGTCACTTTACCATTGAGTTCCCTTTTGGTTTGCTCTTCTCTCTTTGTTGGCTTGAACTCCTTGGGAAAGAGTGAGATTTGTTTGTCGAGTATCTTGTATGAGATCTCTGTTTTGGTGAGGAGCTTTTCCATGAAAGGGGCAATCTCCATTTTGGAGCTCTCAATGCTTACCCGTACATTTACGTTGATGAGGCTGTTGTTGTAGACAAACTTGTAGGGAGTCTGTTTCTCTACTTCCCGAAGTACCTGGCTAAGAGGTGTGTCTTTGAATTTAACAGTTACACCCTGTGCAAACAATCCTGTGGTTAAGAAGAGGCATAACAGGATCAATAGAGATCCAACCCGATTGATGGTTGGGGAAGGTCTTTTGTGGTTTTTCATAATCTGCTATTTATGTGAATTGGTTATATCTTATGTACACATAAATCTCCCGGATACCCTTAATTCTACTTTAAAAAAAGGGTGACATCTTTTTCGTGGATGATATAACCTATATTGGATGTTATCTTTAGAAGCTCCAAAACCTGAGTGATGGATTCGGACTGGAAGTTTGCCGTAAAGTTGTATTGCAGCAACTCCTGGTCTTTGACAGAGAAGTTGACTCCGTACCACCGTTCCATCTTCTTGATAACTTCACTCATTTTGGTGTTGCTGAAAACCAGGAAGCCCTCTTTCCAGGAGGTGTTGAGCTGCAGGTTTGCAGAGGTCCTTTTGCCGGTGAGTTTGGCGTTGTCGGGTATTGTGATCTCTTCCAGTGGGTTGACTGCTATCTTTTGGTTGGTGCCCTCCCTGATGAGGGTGACGTTGCCCGACACAAGTGTGAAGCGGAAGTCGGAGTCGTTGTCGTATGAGGTGAGGTTGAACTCGGTGCCTGTTACCTCTACGGTTATCCCTTTGGATGTTTTGACATAGAGCGGCCATTCTTTGTTTGACTTCACTTTGAAGTAGGCCTCTCCGCTCACCTCTACCATCCTGAATGTGGAGTCGAACTGAGGCGGGCAATCGAGACGGCTGCCGCTGTTGAGCCATACCTGGGAGCTGTCGGGGAGGAGTACGTACCCTTTGACCCCTGGATTCACGTAATAGGAGAGCTGCATTTGGGTTTGGGCGGGTACTGTATGTATTTGTGCTGAGGTTTTTGGGGTTTTACCCGTGTCGTCAAAGTATTGGATTGCGGCGATTATGGATACCGGGATTAGGAGGATTGCAGCCGCTTTTGTGATGAAGTCAAATATGCGGCGGTTTTGGCTTGTCGGACGGTCTTGTTGCGATTTGGGGTGAATTTGCGGTTGAGGGGGGTGCTGGCTTTGGGTTTGCTGCTCAGTGGTGTGGGTTTGCTGCGACGCCGTGCTGTTTTGGTGATTATGGGAGATACCCCGGCTGATGGCTTTGTGCACCTCTTCGTTTGCGGGCTGGTTTGGCAAATTGCCAAAAGTGAGCTCTGCCTTCATTTTGGAAAAAAGCTCCCGATTGCTTTGGCTGCTCTGTGCCCATGTGATTACCTGCGCCCTCTCTTGCGGAGTGGCCTCTCCCCTGATGAATTTTTCCAGTATGTTGTTGTCGATCTCCATTGTTGTTTTGTTCATATTAAGTACACATGGCGGTTGGTTATACCCTAAATCCAGTTGTTTAACAGGCAAATAAACAGCACTAAATACTCTTTGAGTCTTTTGCGTAGCAGCTTGAGGGCGGTGTTCATATGGTATTCCACAGCCTTGGCCGAGAGCCCTCTTTTTTTTGCAATCTCTTCGTAGGTGAGCCCTTGTTCGCGGCTGAGAAGGAAGCTCTCCCTCACTTTGGCAGACATCTCGGCATAGGTTTTTTCCAACAGCTCCTCCAGCTCCAGTGCGTCAATCTTTTCCGAGACGTGGTTACTTGCAAGGGATTCGGTGTAGAGGGTTATCTCTTTTTTGTCCAGGGCATCTGTGCTTGAGAGATGCTTCTCCCTGAGCAAGTTGAGGGCTTTGTTGCGGGCAATTGTAAAGGTATATGCCCGCAGGTTCGATTTTGGATTGAGATTTTGCCTCACCTTCCATAGCGTGATAAAGGTCTCCTGAGCCACATCCTTTGCCAGCATATTATCTTTAAGGTATTGGTTTACAAAGTACAACACATTATTGAACTCTGCATCCACAAAAAGGCCAAACACCTTTTCGCTGCCCTCCTTGATGGCCGTGGTAATATTTTCGCTGCTGCCTGGCAATTTAAAATCCTTAAAGAGTCAAAGTTAAATATTTTTTTGCATCCCTCGGATAAATTAACAACATGCAGAGGCTGAGCGTGTTGCCGCTTTTGATGATTACCAGGCGGTTGCAGAGGGAAGCGCCCGCTCACAAGTAAAAAACAACCAAGTAAGGTTTAACTTAGAGGAATGCAATCCAATGTATTGGCCTTACCGGTTGTTTAAGTGACGGGTTCGATTGAAAAATAAGCAGGAGCCTACATTAAGTAAGTCCCTGCCGCAGGGAGCGATGACCCGAAGGTGCATCTCTCCAATGCAAAGATATAAAATAATTGGATACAA
>SABC01000072.1 GCA_009929175.1 Bacteroidia bacterium
GATTTGAGGCAAACATCACTTGAACTAGAAGAGGTTACTGTTGTGGCAACTGCAAGTGCGGCAGGGACTTCGACAAGTTCCAAGATTGGCAGACAGGCAATGGACCATTTACAGGCAACCAGCCTGAAGGATATTATGCAACTTATACCTGGGCAATTGATGACAGGTGTAAGCAACCTTACTTCGGCCGAAAAGATTACAATCAGGACCCTGAATACATCCAGTGCGAATAACTCATTTGGAACATCAATTTTGGTTGACGGCATACCTGTTTCGGACAACGCCTCAATGAACGACAAGACAGCAATTTCGTCGGTCGGAGGAACCGGTGTAGACTTAAGGCAAATTGGAGCCGACAATATCGAGTCTGTAGAGGTTATAAGGGGAATACCCTCTGCAGAGTATGGTGATTTGGCATCCGGAGCTGTAATTGTGAATACAAAAGCTGGTTACTCCCCCTATGAGGTAAGGACCAAAATCAATCCTGTAACCTTCAACACTTCTTTGGGAAAGGGTTGGAACCTGGGTAAAAAGTATGGCAGCCTCAACATGAACATCGATTATGCCCAGGCGTGGGGAGATCCAAGGACAAAAAGCGAATCTTTTGACAGGATTTCGGGAGGATTGACATACACCAAAACCATCGGAGACTTGTGGTACACCAACACGAAATTGTCATTCAGTGATTTGTTGGACTTTCGTGGAGATGATCCAGATGTGATTGCCGAAGGTTCAGAAACAACTCAAAAATCACAATCTTTAAGGATCAGCCATAACGGAAGGATAAGTGTAAATGCAAAACTGATGCGGACATTATCATATTCTGTAGGGTTCAGCCAAACAATTTCGGAATCCCGGAACAGCACAATAGTAGCTGCAGGAGGGGGTATGCCTGTAATCACCTCCATGAGTACAGGATATGTGAAAGTCCCGTACATAACAAACTCCTACAGGGCATCAGGAGGTACCATTGGTAATCCTAAGAACGTTTTTACAAAGATATCCAATACCTTCTTTGCCAACACAGGAAAACTCAACCAAAGGTTCAATATGGGTGCAGAATACAGGTACGAAGAGAATAAGGCAAAAGGCTTTTACAACGATGACGACAACTTCCCGTTGAGGCCAAACAGTAACGGAAGGCCTAGACCTTATTATGATATCCCTTCTATCAATCAAGTGTCTGCTTATGCCGAAGATAACATAACATGGAATTTTTCGGATTCAAAATGGTTCAAACTCCAGGCAGGAGTACGTTATGATATGTTGCAACCCGGACAACCCGAACAAGTTTCCTCTGTTTCTCCAAGGTTCAATGCTTCATTAAAGGTTGCTAACTGGCTGGAATTCAGGGGAGGATGGGGTAAAAGCTCCAAGACTCCAGGTCTTAGCCACCTCTATCCAGAGGCTAAATATATGGACAGGGAGGTTGCACGTTATCTCCCGACAGATGTTCAAAACCAGTTGGTGATGTATCATACTTACATAACCAATGTCGAGAGGAATAACATGTTGAAAAACGCTACAAATACAAAAACCGAAATTGGTGCCGATGTAAAACTTCCAAACAACATGACTTTTTCTATAGTCGCTTATCAGGACTATATGAAAAACGGTTTTGGTAACTTCACTGAATACCAGACTATTTTATCCAATTATTATGCTGCAAACGATGGCTTGGTGTTGATCCCCGGTCAAGAGCCGATTGTTGATTGGATAAATCCTGCAAGGATAGACACCGTTTTTTCTACAACAGGAAGGGTGGGCAACACCCAGGCAAGTTTGGACCGGGGTCTTGAATTTGACTTCTTCTTTGGTCAGATCAAGGCAATAAGGACCTCTTTATACCTGAGTGGAGCATATATGGAAACCTCATCATGGAGCAATGGTCCAAACTATTCGAGTCCAGTCGGTATTCTCCCATCTTCGGTTTACGGGCAAGGCGGGGCAGACACTCCTCCCTTTAAACTTGAATATCCTTCCGGCACTCAACGATCCATTCAGCGAAGATTCAGTACGGTTTTAAGGGCGGTCTGCAATATTCCTCAGCTTAAGATGGTTGCGTCGGTCAACGGACAGGTCATTTGGTATACATACAGTACAACAACCAATCAACAACAGGAGCCAATCGGATGGATAGACAATGATTTGAGTTATCATAAAATAACTGACCAAATGCTATCAAATCCAGAATACAGGATAAAAGGACTTCTTTTGTCGGATCAGATCAAAGACCCTAGGGATACAGAGCCTGTTATAAACAAACCACTTTGGTTGATAAACGCAAGGTTGACAAAAGATATTTCCAATTCCTTGGGCTTCTCGTTTTTTGTCAACAACATATTCTTTTATACCCCATACCAGTCATCAAATGTGTCGGGTACATTGGTAGAGAGAAATTCAGGAACCTTCTCTTTTGGGATGGAATTATTTATAAAAATCTAACTAAAGCTGACATGAAAAAAGTAATACTTGTAACAATGCTTATCTTTTCCTTGCTATCATGTACAAGGGAGGAGCCTTTATATATTTCTAGCTTCCAGATAGAGTTCAAAATGCCTCAGAGTTTTTCTCCATCAGTGAAGTATGCCGGGAGGGAAGTAGTTTTGACCAACTCAAGCAACACCTATACCTTTAATACCGATAATAACGGGATATTGCAAATGTCAGGGATTATACCTGATGAATATACAATCAACACCACCTGGGAGATGACAGGTGCACAATACAAAGAACTTATACAAGGAAACGAACTTATAGAGGACAAGGCCAGGATACTTGTAAAGGCCACCATGACAAACTATCCGGTGTTTGCAAACCAAAATATTTCTGTGGATCTGGAGAAAGTTGTTTTGAAGAGCCTGTTGATATCAAAAGTTTACTACTCCGGTACTAAGGATAACTCCAACAGGAACTACACGGCTGACTCTTTTGTTGAGATATTCAATAATTCCGACGAAGTAGTTTATCTTGATGGCAAATACCTTGCCCTCGCAGAGTCGGTATCTCCTGCAGCATATCTAGCCAAGGATGACCCCAATTATATATATACCCGTCAAATTTGCCGTTTCCCCGGAGGTGGACAAGATTATTCGGTAGAACCTGGCAAGAGTATCGTCATAGCAGCCAGGAATGCCCGTGACCACAGGAGCAGTGCCTCCAGTTCGGTGGATTTGTCCGATGCGGACTTTGAAGTTAAGGACTTGGATGGAACCGGTAATCCCGATGTGAAGGCTCTTCCGGTTGTATCAAGTTCTGTTGCCATCAAGTTTTTTAATCTCATAACAGGTGGACCGAACGCTGTTTTCATTTTTGAAACATCCGACGATATAATGAGCTGGCCAGAGGTTTTTGCCCCAGGCAAGACTTCGGGGGAGAGATTCCGTAAAGTGCCGGTTTCAACCGTCATTGACGGAGTAGAAGCTCTTAAAAATAATGCATCTACAGGACCGGATGTTAATCTTAAAAGGTTTCAGGACATTGTGGATGCAGGTTATGTGTTCATCAATGCAACAAGTGGATACACAAACGAATCGCTTGAAAGAAAGATTATAGGAAACGATAATGGCAGATTGATTCTTAAAGACAGCAACAATAGCTTGGATGACTTTACCATCGTAACGGGTCCTACTCCTAGAAAATATGATCACCCACAACTCCTCAACCAATAATCATGAAGAAGACAACAACCACAATAATACTGTTAATAGCCTTGTTTACCACAGTAATTCAGGCTCAAAGCAAGGATGCCTTGATGGACTATCCCGATTTGCAAAAAAGGGAACTGGAGGTTTTACGTCAACAATGGTCGGTTACAAACAACTCTTCGGGGATGGCTTTTTCACCGGTCAGTGCAGGTAGTTTTGCTACACTTGGGGTTTATTCACAAGGAGGTGACCACCATCGGGTACAGGAAGGTTCTTCTCAAAATGGGTTGTACTTTTCTACTGAAAGGTACGATAAATTCAGTAATAAAATCCTTGTTAAAGGATCATTTAAATTCAAAATGGATAAAGAACTTGACAGGGGATGGTCAGATGTATTCAAGACTTACAACAGCAATCCATACATCTTTGGGAGCAGTGTCAGGGGTGACTATGACACACAATCCTTTGATCTTAAACTTCAAGTTTACACACTTTCCTTTGGCCGTTTCAATATGGGGCTGACTATTGATTACCTGGTTGCCGATATGGCCCGCCAACGTGATCCTAGGTCCCGGAGCTACCTCCTGGATTACTCCTTTATCCCTTCCCTTGTTTACAATATCAATGACAGACACAAGCTGGGACTCAATTTATACTACAGGTACGATAAGGAAAAGATGCCCGGACTAACTACAGTCCAGACCGATCCTAACCTTCAATATTACACCTTTACAGGATTACAAAATGCAGAAGGAAGAATCGGCGGATACAGAGGTTTTTCCAGACAGTTCATTGCAAACATATTAGGAGGAGATTTCCAGTACAACTACAACAATGCTGGTTTTAAATGGTTGGTTTCTGTCGGAATGGAATACCGTGACGAGGAGACCCTGGGAGATAAGAGGCAAAGCCCGGGTTCATACAATTCATATGTTTTTGATTTGTATTCCGATTTGCTCATCGAAAGAGAGTCGGTATTGCATAACATTAAACTTAAAGCGGAATTCACAGACGGAGGAGCAAATGAGTTCAGACAGAGGCTTGTTTCGGAAAGAGATACACTTACCGGACTTACAACCCAGATTTGGGAGACAATTTATATTTACAAGAACCGCTTCATGGTCAAAGAAACCGATTTGCACGCTTCTTGGAAAGTCTATAGTCTAAGTGATGACGGAGCTTCTTACAGATGGAGTGCAGGCAGCTACATAGGTTTCCAATCTTTCAAAAACAGCTATTTCCTTCCTCAATCAGATTACTTGTCCGGTAGGGTTACCATAGGATTGAACGGATCTGTACTGCTTTATGATGGACGATCCAACAAACTTTATGCAGAGGGAGATGTTTATTCCGGAATTTCTACCGTAGCCAAGCTAGATACTGAAATTGAGAACCTTGTGACAAACGAGATACTTGGTCCGGATTTACAGTTCCATAAAAGAGATACTTTTTCGGCCGGAGCAGCAATAAAATACACATTTCCTTTACAATTCTACCAAAAATCCAAGCTAACCGGATATGCAAAAATTTACGGTGGCAACCTTTTCTCTGCCGGAGGAGCAGGATGGTACAACATAGGAGTGGCAATAGGACTTTTAACTTTATAAAACTAAAATAACAATGAAGAACCTAGTACAAAGTTTTAATTTATCACTGATAATCCTTGTGACAATTTTGGTCACATCGGTTTCTTGTGAAAAGGTGGACGATGGAAGGAGCAAGATTCCAGCTGTATCGTTCGAAACTGCAATAATAAGTGTGAATACCGAGGCAGGAGAATATGAAGCTGTTTTGCACTTGTCAGAACCAGCAAAAGAACAACTTGCTGTAAGACTGCAATTTTCGGGTAATGCAGTAGAAAATGAACACTACACTTTAGAATCTAAAGAGATTCAAATTGCAAAGGGAGATTTTTCCGGAAAATTAAAAATAGGCATATTGAATGAAAACATATGGGAAGAAAACCTTGAAATTAAAATAGTGGTTGCTCCTGGAACTGATTATGTAGTATTGCCGGATGCAAATACCGAAATTATCATAAAGCTTACAAAAGAGATTGTTTTACCTCTGCTATCATTAGACATGGGATCGCTTCCTGCATCAACAAATCCATTCAAAGAAGAAGAGCTGACATACACTATCAAATTAGATCAAAAGCTTGCTACCCCAAGGGAAGTTATATTGCTTTTTGAAGGGACAATGACAATTGGTCAGGATTTTACAATCAACGGAGGTAACTCAAACAAAATCACATTCCCGGCAAATGCTACCGAGACCAGCTTTAAACTGAAAATAAGAAAGAAAGACCAAGCTGGTTTCAGAAGTGAACTCAAGTTAACCTTGACACCTTCCGATACAAGATTCCTGGCTGTTAGCCCCGACGGTGGTTCCCACACAATCATAGTATCCGACCCTCTGGTCGATCTGACTCCTATACTTAAGACTCCTGCATTGTCGGGAGGTGCCGGATACCAAATATACCAGGCAATAAAAGGAACAGATGACTCATGGGTTGGACGCGTTGTAATAAATTCCAGCCAAAATACCCAAAAGCAGAATTACCTGAGAACCCACCGTAACCAGATTTTCATTGCAGCATTCGATTGTAACTCCAACCTTAGCGGTGGCGACATACTCAGATTGTCGGACATGCTCAATTTTGGAACCACAGATACTGTGATTGCCGATTATGGTGCCGCAAAAACCACCAGATTCTTCTCTCAGTCTGACTCGCTGATAAGGTTTGTAGCAGAGGAAGGAACAACCAACAAAGGGCAGATCACTACCGTCAACCAAAAAATCTCAGCCAAACTTATCCGTAAAGAAGATTGGGAAACTGGTACTAACGGTAACAAACAGTGGCATATCGACTCCAAGACGACAGGCGGGGATATCTCCAAAAGCACCTATCCAACGTTTGCAACAATTGAGGTTGAGTTGGTGAAACTAGAAGGAACCTTTGATTTCACACTGGCAGAACCAGAGCTCATATTCGATGCTTGGTTCAAAAGCACCTCTCCCTATTTTATGAGAAATTACCCGACAACACTCAATGTTGTAAAAGAGGGAGATTTATATAAAGTAACATATAGGTTATATCCTAGGTAAATATTACCAATAATGATTAGAAAAGCTATCATCACATTTGCATTTTTGATTCCGGCCCTGCTTATTTTCGGGCAACAGCAAAGCTTTATCGGATCGGAGTTTAATAACGGAAAGCTGAAGCTGGTAATTCCTGATTCTTTACTGGGAAAGGATATACTCTTTGGCTCCAGGATTGTGGATATAAGTTCTCCGAATGCCAAAGTTTACTCCGCCGGCCAAATGCGCCGCCCACCGGTTATGATACGTTTCCGAGCAGAGGGTAAAATGATGCTGGTGCAAGAGATTAATAATTTTGTGGAAGTTGAGGAGAGTGATCCGGTATTCGAGGCTTTACAACGGAATCAAACTGTGGGTAGTGCTGTTATTTTTGATATTGAATCCCGCAACAGTGACGATAATGCATATGTGATAGATGTCACAAGATATTTTTCGGAGGAGGTTCAGCTTGCCTGGCCTCTTCCCGATAATGTCAAAAAGGGCAGGCTGGAGCCAAAACTAAGTGGTATCCGTTATGTTAAAGAATATCCAGACCATATAAACATCAGGAGTTACTACGAATTTACAGGGGGCAAAGAGACTTTTGCCATAACTGTGCAGTATTTCATGCTTCTGTTACCAGAGAAACCACTATTGGGCAGGTACAATGATGACAGGATCGGCTATCAGCCCTTCAACAGAAAATCTTTTGTCTCGGGAAAAGCTGTTACTACCAACAGGTATATATCGAGATGGAGGCTGGAACCCTCACCTGGACAAATAGCTGATCATAAGGCGGGAAAACTGGTAAAGCCGGCATCCTCCATAGTTATGTACATAGAACCATATTTCCCAAAGGAGTGGATTCCTTATATTAAATCAGGTATTGAAGATTGGAATTCTGCATTCGAAAAGATAGGGTTCAAGGATGTAATGGTTGCCAGGGAATTTCCCCATGATCCTGATTTTGACCCATACGATATCAAAACAAATGTGGTGAGGTACCTTCCTTTGGAGGAGGCCAATGCTGCCGGACAAATCTGGACCGATCCAAGAAGTGGTGAAATCCTTAACGGGGAGGTGCTTTGGTGGAACGACGTAGTAAATCTCATCAATATGTGGCGGTTTACACAAACTGCTGCAGTTGACCCAAAAGCGAGGCTATTGGAATACGACACAGAAACCATTGGACAAATGATCAGGTATGCTGTTGCCCACGAAGTAGGGCATGTGCTGGGACTTCAGCATAACATGCGGAGTTCGTATGCTTACCCGGTAGATTCACTCAGGTCTCCAACTTTTACTGCTGTTTACGGAACGACTGCTTCAATAATGGATTATGCAAGAAACAACCATGTAGCAAGACCGGGTGATTTGGAAAAGGGAGTACAACTAGTACCTCCTGTTCTTGGTCCCTTTGACCATTTTTCCATAGAGTATGGCTATAGGAATTTGCATGGTGCAAAAAATTCTGACTGTGAAAAAGGGATGCTTGACTCCCTCTTTGACTCGGTCAAGGGTAACCCTTATTATAAATTTGCCCCTTTCCAGGCCACACCTATTCCTTCTGACCCTTCGGCACAGCCCGAATCCCTGGGGAACGACATTATTGTCTCTTCCCGCAATGGAATTGCCAATACACGTATCATTCTGGATAGTCTTGTAAAGTGGACCGTAGATGCCGGAGGCGGCACAAAAGATATCCAACAACGTTACGATGCTTTGAGCCGACAGTATTTTCGATATATATCATTGGCAATCTCTTATTTAGGAGGTGTTTATAATATTCAGGGGCCAGTTGGTTCGGGTAGGTACTTGGCAGTAAGCGCAGACAAGCAGAAAGCTGCCCTTAAATTTGTAATCGAAGAACTTTCAAATGCGCCAATGTTCCTGGAAAATGAAAAGGTGTATGCAATATTAGGTTCACAAAGAGAGAACATTCTAAAAAGGCAGGGAGAGGTTTTTTCGTCACTATTAAATAATTTCATCCTGCCCAGGGTTGCAAACAACAACCAATTGTTTGGATCAGGGTTTGGCTTGCAAGAATATATGACAACCTTGGATGGATTAGTATGGAATCTTAAGACAGGAAATCCTGTTTATGATATGAACCTGAAAATCTCTTATGTTCAGTCTCTGGTAGCTGCATCCAGAATCTACTCTCCATCAGGAGATCCTTCCCAAGGCTCTGCAGCACTTATCAGCGATGCGGCCTTTACACAGCTTAACAAAATCAAAAGAAGGCTTGATGGCATAAACAGGAAGGGAGAACCAATAAATCCCGATAATATTTTTTTAATCAAATT
>SABC01000216.1 GCA_009929175.1 Bacteroidia bacterium
CTTTTAGCGGGATGTACTCAAAGTCTGCCGGATGCCAGGAAAACCAACGAAGAGATTGGAATTTTTCCTGATTATAGGCAGGTGACTATCCCACCCAATATGGCTCCAATGAACTTTAAGCTAACGGAGTATGCTGAAGCTATAGCGGTTTTATCGGGTGGCGGATATAGTTTCCGCACGGATACGAAGGATGGCAAATTTTGTTTTCCGGAACGAAAATGGAAGCAATTGATTGAGAACTTGCACGGTGATTCTGTTCTGGTTACTGTTTATGCAAAAAAAGGTGCGGAGTGGTTCTGTTTTAACCCTTTCGTAATGTATGTGGCAAAAGAGGTGATGGACTCCTATTTGGTTTATCGCCGGATTGCTCCTGTATACCGGATGTGGAATGAGATGGGTATCTACCAGCGTTGTCTGGAGAACTTCACTGAAAAGGACCTTATAACCAACAAACAAACCCACAATAACTGCATGAACTGCCATTCCTTTTGTATGCAGGATCCGAAGAAGATGCTGTTTCATCAACGCTCTATCCATGCGGGGACCTACCTTGTTGTGGATGGTAAAATAGAGAAACTGAATACGAAGACGAAAGAGACGATTTCTCCGTTGGTTTATCCGTCGTGGCATCCTTCGGGTAAGCTGGTCGCTTTTTCGACCAACGAAACGAAGCAGGACTTTCATTATTCCGATCCCAACCGGGTGGAGGTTTTCGATCATGCATCGGATATTGTGTTTTACGATATTGAGAAACATCAGATATTTACTGACAGCAGATTCCGTTCCAAAGATAATCTGGAGACGTTCCCAACCTTCTCGCCCGATGGCAAGAGGCTTTATTTCTGTTCGGCTTCGATGAAACAGATGCCTGAAGGTTTTAAGGATATCAGGTACAACCTGCTTTCGGTCTCCTTTGATGAAAATACAGGCAGGTTTGGAGGTAAGATAGATACGCTGTATTCGGCAGAGAAAGAGGGGCGGAGTGCCAAATTTCCCCGAATTTCTCCGGATGGCAAGTTCCTGCTGTTCACGGTATCTGATTATGGTAATTTTTCTATCTGGCATAAGGATGCCGATCTGCGGATGGTGGATCTTGCAACACAGGCTGTGGATTCGTTGCGTAATGTAAATAGCGACGATGTGGATAGCTACCATTCCTGGAGCAGCAACAGCCGGTGGTTTGTATTTAGCAGCCGCCGGATGGATGGTCTCTATACGCGTCCATACATCTGCCACGTAGATGAATCCGGAAAAACGGGCAAGCCTTTTCTATTGCCTCAGGAGGATCCGGATTATTACGATCGTTCATTATTCTCATTCAATATACCGGAGTTTGTAAAGGGTGAAGTGGAAATCAACAAAAATGAGTTGTTGCACATCACCAAACACGACAAAGGGATCAATGTAAGTTTTAAGTCGGATGCCAATAACTGACAATGGTTTTCTAAAAAAGAAGGAGCAAGCAAGATGCCTTTGATCTTGTTTGCTCCTATTGTTTTATTGCAGGAGTCTAATGCTCGTTTCTATATAAAAAGAGAGCTAAACAATTAAGCTTAGCTCTCTTTATATGTAGAAATTGAGAATTCTTTTAAATCGGGATGTCGGATTTACGATACTTTGATTGCATCCAGTTTTCCTTCGTTTACCAGGCGGTAGATCAGTTCGCCAAACAGCGTATTCGCCCAGGCAAACCACGAACGGGTAA
>SABC01000217.1 GCA_009929175.1 Bacteroidia bacterium
GAATCTCGGTCTTGAGAATGAGGCACAAGTTGTCATAACCGGTTGTTTTGGTTTTTGTGAGAAGGGACCTATAGTAAAAATCATTCCGGATAATACTTTTTATACTCAGGTTAAGCCTGAGGATTGCAAAGAGATTATCAGCGAGCATGTACTTAAGGGAAGAAAGGTAACAAGACTGCTTTATGAGGACCCGTCTACAAAAGAGCACATTGCGGATTCCAAGCATATGGGCTTCTATCAGAAGCAGATTCGTATAGCTCTGAGAAATTGCGGATTTATCAATCCTGAAAACATTGACGAGTATATTGCACGCGACGGATATGCAGCTCTTGGAAAGGCTTTGACAGAGATGACTCCTCAGCAGGTTATTGACCAAATTAAGAAGTCCGGTCTTAGAGGACGCGGCGGCGGAGGTTTCCCTACAGGTCTGAAATGGGAGATAGCTGCAGGAAACAAGGCCGACCAGAAATATGTTGTCTGCAATGCCGATGAGGGAGACCCGGGAGCATTTATGGACCGTTCAATACTTGAGGGTGACCCTCATTCGATTATCGAAGCGATGGCAATCTGCGGTTATTGCATCGGTGCAACTAAAGGTATTGTATATATCCGTGCAGAGTACCCTCTGGCAATACAACGTTTGAAAATAGCAGCAAGACAATGTCGTGAATATGGTCTCCTTGGTACTGATATCATGGGATCAGGTTTCGATTTTGACATTGAGCTGAGATATGGCGCAGGAGCATTTGTATGCGGAGAGGAGACAGCCTTGATCCACTCTATGGAGGGATTAAGGGGAGAACCTACTGTAAAACCACCGTTCCCTGCTCAAAGCGGCTATCTTGGAAAACCAACCAATGTAAACAATGTTGAGACATTTGCCAATGTTCCGGCTATTCTTCTCAAAGGGGCAGAGTGGTTTGCAAGCATTGGAACAGAGAGATCAAAAGGTACAAAAGTATTTGCTCTTGCAGGAAAAATAAATAACGTAGGTCTTATAGAGGTACCTATGGGCACAACCTTAAGAGAGGTTATTTTTGAAATCGGCGGGGGTATAAAGGACGGCAAGAAATTTAAAGCTGTCCAGACAGGTGGTCCTTCAGGCGGATGTCTGACTGAGAAACACCTTGACACACCTATCGATTTTGACAACCTGATTGCTGCCGGCTCTATGATGGGTTCCGGGGGTATGATTGTTATGGATGAGGATGACTGTATGGTCTCTGTTGCAAAATTCTATCTGGAGTTTACTGTAGACGAGTCATGCGGAAAATGTGCCCCTTGCCGTGTCGGGAACAAGCGTCTACATGAAATGCTTGAGAAGATATGCAGCGGTAAAGGAACAATCGAAGATGTAGAATATCTCAAAAACCTCGGTGCTGTTATCAAAGATACAGCTCTGTGTGGTCTGGGACAGACATCTCCAAACCCTGTTCTCTCCACTATTGAACACTTCTATGATGAGTATAAGGCTCACGTTACCGAGAGAATATGTCCTGCCGGTCAGTGTAAGGCTCTGAAACTTTACACCATCCTTACAGATAAGTGTACAGGCTGTACTGCTTGTTCAAGGTCTTGCCCTGTAGGGGCGATTTCAGGTGAGAAACGCCAGCCTCACGTAATTGACGCTGACAAGTGTATCCGTTGCGGTGCATGCTACGATAAGTGTAAGTTTACTGCAATTCAT
>SABC01000073.1 GCA_009929175.1 Bacteroidia bacterium
GCCTTGTTTGACTTTAAGGCAGAGGCCATCTTTGCCAACACCTCTCCTGACTCGGGGTTAACAGGATTGGCGCCGAGGAAAGAGTAGAAGAAAAGGGATAATGCCAGTAACAATCTGCCCATAAGAGATATTTGTTAAAAATGTTTAATCCAGTGAAGAAAGTATCTTGTCCAAAGAGTTGAAATCTGTAATGTATACTTGGCGGGCCTTGCTCCCCTCCGAAGGGCCGACAATACCGGCAGCCTCCAGCTGGTCCATTATCCTGCCCGCACGATTGTAGCCAAGGTTCATCCTACGCTGTATCAACGATGTGGAACCCTGTTGGAACTGCACAACAAGCTTGGCAGCCTCGTCAAAAAGTTTATCCCTGCGACCAAGGTCCACCTCACCAATACCGGAATTCTCGCCCTCCTCACCAGTGTATTCAGGAAGGTAATGTGCAGAGCTGTAACCATGCTGATCTCCGATAAATGCAGTAATCCGCTCGACCTCAGGCGTATCAATGAAAGCACACTGAACACGGGTAATTTCGCCTCCCACCGAGATAAGCATGTCTCCCCTGCCCACCAGTTGGTTGGCACCGGTAGTCTCCAGTATAGTCCTCGAATCAATATTAGAAATTACCCTGAACGCAATCCTAGCAGGGAAGTTGGCTTTGATAAGACCGGTGATGATATTTGCAGTAGGCCTCTGGGTTGCAATCACCAGGTGGATACCGATTGCCCTCGCCAACTGCGCCAAACGAACAATAGGCTCCTCGATTTCGCGACCAGCCGTCATCAACAGGTCGGCATATTCATCAATAACCACCACTATATAATGCATGTAACGATGCCCTTTGAGAGGGTTCAACCTGCGCGAAAGGAACTTCTCATTATACTCCTTGACAGTGCGGACATGCGCAATCTTAAGTAAGTCATACCGTGCATCCATCTCAATGGTAAGGGATTTGAGAGTGTACACAACCTTTTGGGTATCCGTAATAATCGCATCATCCGAATCGGGAAGTTTTGCCAGGAAATGCTTCTCAATTTTTGAATAAAGTGAGAGCTCAACCTTTTTGGGATCAATCAGCACCATCTTCATCTCCGAAGGGTGCTTAGTGTAAAGCAGAGAAGTTATGATTGCGTTGAGACCTACCGATTTACCCTGCCCAGTAGCACCCGCCACCAAAAGGTGCGGCATCTTGGCAAGGTCGAACATCATAGGCTCGTTGGAGATTGTACGGCCGATCACCACAGGAAGATCGTAGTCAGCGTTGCGGAATTTGGGCTCCTCCAACAGGGACTTCATTGGAACCACACTCGGTTTGCTGTTGGCCACCTCTATTCCCACGGCGTTTGTCCCCGGTATCGGTGCAATGATTCGGACACCACGAGCAGCAAGCGACAATGCAATATCATCTTCCAGACGTTTGATCTGTGATATTCTCACCCCTGCGCTGGGAACTATCTCATAAAGGGTTACAGTGGGACCTGTCCTCGCGTAAATCCTCTCCACCGAAATCTTGTAATCGCTCAGAGTCTTCACAATCTTGCGGTTGTTTCTCTCCAGCTCCTCATTTGGCACCTTGTAAATCTTATCTTTGTAATCATTCAAAAGATCAATCCCCGGAGCTTTGTACCTAGGCAGATCCAACCGCGGGTCAAACAAAGTATCCAGCGATCCCGGAGGAATATCCTTCATGAAATCCTCATCATCTACATTATCCTGCTCCTCAATTATGAGCAGAGGACCTTCGGCAACAGCCTCCTTATCATTCCCTTCACTATCCGATACACTTGCAGAGTCAGGTTCGGTCACACTCTCCTCGATTTCCCTCTCCTCGATTTCAAAAGGAACCTCCTTCACAAACATCCCTGCAGGAGCAGCCTCCCCCTCTTTACCTCCCGTTACCTGTGCCGGAGCCACAAACGGAGCATCAACGACAGGCCCGGCAGTCTTAACCTCTGCTCCGGTAATTTCCTCTTCCGGCGGTGTAATATCGTCAGAAGGACTCACCTTTACCTTGGGTTTTCGGTGGAAAATCGAGTAAACACCACTGTTGATCCAGTGTACAACGTTTTTATTCAGCAACACCAGCCAACCCACAAAAAAAACAAAAACCAAAGACCCTGCACCAGGAATTCCCAACATAGCTATCAGCCACTCGTTCACAAAGTATCCGTAAGAGCCGCCGGCACCATTCCCGAACCAGTCATCGAACCGGGTAAAACCAAAAATAAAGGAAAAAAGCAGAGAGATTATGATCGCACCATAAAAGGTCAGGTAGAGCAGCTTCAATAAATTGAAGTTTTTTATTTTAAGACAGTAGCCTGCAATCGCCCCAAAGAAGACCGGAAAAACAAACGAGCCTAAACCAAACAGTTTAGATAGCAAGAAATTGGCCCAAAAGAAACCAACCTTCCCTGCACCATTTTCTACCGGAACTATCGCGCTCCAAACATCCGGCCTCGAAAGAAGGGATTGATCCTCGGCCCAAGTAAATAAATAGGAGACAAGTGCAACGGCAGTATATACAGAGAGGGCTGCGAAAAACAAACCGGCAAGCAACTTGACCGCCTCCATCCCTTTAGGAGGAGGAGCAGTCTCTGCATTGTTCTTTTTCTTACGGGGAGCCATTAAGACAAAATAATAAAAGTTTTACAAACGTTCAATTTTTGCACCAAGAGCATTAAGCCTGGTGTCAATGTTTTGGTACCCTCTGTCAATCTGCTCGATATTGTCGATTGTACTCACACCCGCAGCACTCATCGCCGCTATGAGCAGAGCTATTCCTGCTCGTATATCTGGAGAGACCATCCTGGTTGCCCGCAGGCAAAACTCCCGGTTATGACCAATTATCGTGGCCCTGTGAGGATCGCAGAGTATAATCTGGGCACCCATATCTATTAATTTGTCCACAAAGAAAAGACGGCTTTCGAACATCTTTTGGTGGATCAGCACAGAACCCTTTGCCTGTGTGGCAGTAACAAGAAACACCGATAGCAGGTCGGGGGTCAGACCGGGCCAGGGAGCATCAGCAATGGTCATTATTGAACCATCCATGAAACTCTCAATTTCATAATGCTCATGGGTTGGGATAAATATATCATCACCCCTTCGCTCTACTGTGATGCCCAACCTGCGGAACTGGTCGGGAATTATTCCCAACTGGTCATAAGCCACATTCTTGATTGTAATCTCACTGGCAGTCATAGCCGCCATCCCTATGAAACTGCCAACCTCAATCATATCGGGCAAGATTGTATGTTCGGTACCACCAAGTGACTCCACCCCTTCGATTTCGAGCAAATTGGAGCCAATCCCGGTAATCTTTGCACCCATCCTGTTGAGCATCTTGCATAGCTGTTGCAGGTAAGGTTCGCAGGCAGCATTGTAAATTGTAGTCTTCCCCTTTGCAAGTACTGCTGCCATCACAATATTTGCAGTGCCGGTAACCGAAGCCTCGTCAAGCAACATGTAGCAACCCTTCAAACGGGCAGCGCTCAGCTCGATTGAAGAGAGCCCTCCGTCAAAAACCAATTTTGCACCAAGCTTTTCCAACCCGATCAGGTGTGTGTCCAACCTCCTGCGGCCAATCTTGTCTCCTCCTGGTTTTGGCATGTTGGCATACCCGAAACGGCTGAGCAGGGGACCCACAAGCATTACAGAACCCCTCAAGGATGACGATAGAGTGCAAAATTCAGATGTCCGGACAAAGTCCATATCCACATCATCTGCACAAAACTCCCAGCTGTGCGATATACAACCTTGGGAAATACAATTGTTTGTACCAAGGTTAACAGCCTTTACCCCAAGCCGTTGAAGCAACTCGATGAGCTTGCGAACGTCAAGTATATCCGGCACATTGTGTACAACCACCCTTCCCGAGGTAAGGATAACTGCCGATAATATCTGTAAAGCTTCGTTCTTTGCACCCTGCGGAGTAAGCTGGCCCTTTAAACGGTGCCCTCCCTCTACCCTGAATAATGCCATATTGACCTATTTAAAAAAATATCTCTTTTACTGGATTTTTCTTTTGTTGACTTTCTTTTTCCCTTGCCTGAAATTTTGCCTGTATCCCTGCTGGTTGCCCTGCTGGTTGCTGTGCTGGGTGTGTGTTCCCGGCTGTGCAGGGATGTGTTGCAAAGGTGAGAGATGATAATCCTCAGGTATAGTGATCCTGCCACCCGAAAGGGTTTTTATATCCTTGAATATAGTCTCTTCTGTAACAGTATCCTTATTCCATATGAGATATTGCTGCCTCATATAGTGTGCCAGGACCATGACCATGCTCTTGCGGACTTCGTCATCCGGCTTTTCGGCAATCATATCTATCATGTTCTGGATATTGCGGCCGTAATGGGCCGCTTTTAAGGGGCTCTTGTCCAGCGGAACAGGATGTGGCCTTGTCGAGAAGGTCTCCATTGTGGGGGTTGGATAAGGTGAGTCGATATCTATCCCGAAGTCCGAAATTATCTGGACATGGTCCCATAACTTGTGTTTAAAGTCGTTTAAATCCCGCAACTGAGGGTTGAGTATTCCCATCACACCCACCACGGCACGGATTTGTTCGTTGCGCTTCTCCTTGTCCGGAATTGCGACAACATAGTCGATCATCTTTTGTACATGCCTGCCGTACTCGGGCATTATCAGTTTTGTTCTTTGAGTATTGTAATCCATCTGTAATGATTTTACTCTGTATGTTTCTTGTTTATTTCCAGCAAAGATACGTAAATTTTGGCTCCCAGCTCATCCAGGACAAGCAAAGCAAACTTGCGGTTTACATCCAGCACCTTTGCGCTTTTGCTTTTGAATGGTCCACACAAGATATCCACCTCATCCCCGTTTGTGACCAGATCCCTGTTTCGGGCAATCTCCAGGAATTCCCTTACTGCTGCAATTTCGGACTCCCTCACTAATGCCGGCCTGCCCAGGTAGTAGACAATCCTGGACACCCCGTATATCAAAAGAAGCTCCCTGAGCTTGTGTTCGTTGCATTTTACAAAAATATACGAACTGAACAGAGGTTGCTCCACAAGTTTTACCCTGTCGCTCCACTTTCTTTTGGTTTGATGTAGCGGCAGGTAAGTTTCTACCCCCGATTGCCTTAGCCTCTCCTCTACCCTCTTCTCTGCCTTTGCAGAGGTATACAAAACGTACCAAGCCATTGACTATTCAATATAGATTCTATCTGCACAAATATAACACAAATAAAGCGATTTCTATTATCTTTGCCGAGACTCACAACAAATTGAAAAACCCGTTAGATTATGTATAATCAACTAATTTCCAAGAAGATCAAAATGGCAGTAATTGGTCTTGGATATGTAGGACTGCCGCTGGCCCTGGAGTTTGCAAAGCACTTTTCAGTAATAGGTTACGACATCAGCCAACGCAACCTCAAATTATTGCAAAACAATATCGACCCTAGCAACGAACTTGGAGAGGAGTCTTTTAAAAACCGCGACATTATATTCACTTCCAACTCTGAGGAACTTCGCGAAGCAGGTTTTTTCATAATAGCCGTACCAACCCCTATTGACAAATACAACAAACCCGACCTCAGGCCTCTGCTATCGGCCACACTTACAGTTTCAAACGTTCTGAGCCCCGGAGATTACGTAATATACGAAAGCACTGTATACCCCGGTTGCACCTACGAAGAGTGTGTCCCCCTGTTAGAGAGGGTTTCGGGATTGAGGATGAGGCGCGACTTTAAAGTGGGCTACTCACCCGAAAGGATAAACCCGGGCGATGCCGAACATTCCCTGCAGAATACTATAAAAATTGTCTCTGCCTGCGACGAGGAGTCCCTCGATGTAACTGCAAAAGTGTACGAATCGGTAGTAACAGCCGGTGTGCACAAAGCTCCCGACATCAGGGTTGCAGAGGCAGCAAAGATAATCGAGAACACCCAGAGGGATGTGAACATCGCATTGATGAACGAACTGTCCATCTTGTTTAACAGAATGGGAATCAACACATTCGATGTAATTAAAGCTGCTGCGACAAAATGGAACTTTGTCCCTTACACTCCGGGGCTTGTAGGCGGTCACTGCATAGGGGTAGATCCCTACTACATGGTACACAAAGCCAACGAACTAAAGTACCATCCGCAAATGATTGCATCGGGCCGTTTCGTGAACGACTCAATGGGCGGCTACATAGCAAAACAGACAGTAAAGAAACTACTCTCCAACGACCTGCCTCTGCTCAGGGCAAAGGTGCTCATAATGGGGGTCACCTATAAGGAGAATGTATCAGACATACGAAATTCCAAAGTAGCAGACATTGTCAAAGAGCTGCAGAGTTTCAGGGTAGCCGTGGATGTCGTGGATCCCAAGGCCGACCCTCATGCAGTGGAAGAGGAGTATCAGATCAAACTGCTATCACAGCCTGCCGGCAAGTATCATGCTGTTATAGTGGCGGTTGCCCACAGGGAGTATGTACAGATGACCGAAAATGACTTCAAACAACTGCTGGACCCAAAAGGGCTTGTGGTAGATATAAGGGGGGTCTTCAAAGAGACAATCAAAGAGCTGCGCTACTGGTCCTTATAGCCAGGTCGGAGTTTTCAAAAACCTCAACAATAGACGGGTAGGTGTTGGACAAATAATTGTCCAGCTCTCGGGGGTTTACCCATATGGCCTGCTCTATGCTCTCGGACATTTGGGGCACCATGGTGTCATCTTCGCCGTTAAACTGCATACGGAACCAACGTGTGAACTTTAAGTTGAACCTGTTGTCCCTGTGAAAAGTATGATAGGTATCGCAAACCTGCTCAGCTATATCCAATTGGCTAATATTAAGGCCGCACTCCTCGGAAACCTCCCTCAGTGCAGAGTACCTGATATCCTCGCCGGGCTCCTGTGTGCCTTTTGGCAAATCCCACCTCCCGTAGCGGAAGATAAGCAAAACCTCTCCCCTGAGATTGGTGACAAGCCCTCCTCCGGCGTTGATACGGAAAAGCCGTGTACACAACTGCTTGAAGTCGGACTCCTGGTTTTTGCTGGGAATGCAAAGAGTATTGATTGTAGAATAGGTTATGAAGAGTTCGGGAAGGTAAGCAAGTTCGGGAAAAGAGCCTGGGCTGTAATAAACAGCTTCGGGATCATCCAACGGTTGCTCCGGGAAACTGCATACTGCCAGGCGCCGGTTGCCGAAGAAAATGTTGTACATCTAAAAGAATTGTTTTTACTATCTTTGCACAAAGATACTTTTTTATTTTATGGAGTCAACAGAAAAAATTATTGCGAAACAGTTACTGGATATCAAGGCAGTGATGCTCAATGTAGAAAAACCTTTCACATGGGCATCGGGCTGGAAATCCCCCATTTACTGTGATAACCGCAAGATCCTTTCATACCCGAAAGCAAGAACACTAGTATATAAGAGCCTCGCACGCATTATCGAACAAAACTACTCGCATGCCGACGTCATAGCAGGAGTTGCAACAGGCGCAATCGCATGGGGGGCCCTCGTTGCCGAGGTCCTTGGCAAGCCCTTTGTATACATCAGGCCCAAACCAAAGGACCACGGAACCGGTGCCCGGATAGAGGGTGAGCTCCCTCCAAAGGCAAACGTGGTGGTGGTGGAGGACCTTATTTCCACAGGGCAGAGCTCACTTTCGGCGGCGGAGTGCCTCAGCAATGCCGGTGCAAACGTACTTGGCATGGTTGCAATCTTTTCCTACAATTTCAACAAGGCCCGCAGGTCTTTTGAATACTCCAACCTGGAGTTGAGGACACTAACCAACTACGAGTCCCTCATAAAGGAGGCCGTGGAGTGCAAATACATAAAGGACACCGACCTCGAAACCCTCGAAGAGTGGCGATACCGTCCGGATACCTGGAGGCAGTAATATGGCAAATACACAAATAGAAGGACGGATCGTCAGGATTGCCCGCCCGGCAGAGGTATTGTATTCGGTTTTTTCCGACCTCACCAATTTTTCCCAAAACCTCCCTCCCGAGCTGGCTTCCAAAGCCGAAATCAACTGTACACCAAACACTATAGTTGCAAAAGTACAAGGGTTTGAACTGGGTCTGGAAGTCACCGAACGCAGGCCTTTCAAAATGGTACGTTATGCACAATACGGAGCTTCACCATTTACATTCTCCATTACAGTCAGCTTGGAAGAGATCAGTCTCAACACCACCGATTTCCAGCTAAAGATGGAGACCGAACTTTCCGGCATTTACAAGATGATGCTGGGAGGCAAACTACAGGAGGCAATAGACAAGATCACCGACCAGATTGAACAATCAATGGGGGTATTCCCTTTATAGAGAAATCGAGGGATGCTGTCACAAAATACAAGAGAATGAAATTATACACAACTCTTCTGACAATAACAATGAGCATGATCTATTCTGCGACTGCATCCGTAAACCCTCCCTCTGCAAGCAAACACCTGCAACACTCCATAATTCCGGAACCACAGGTAGCCGAGGTGCACCAAGGTGCAGGTGCGGTAATTTCTGGCAACACCCTGCTTTTGGCTACCGGATGCGAAGAGATGAACTCTGCAAATTTCTTGCTGGATTATCTTGGGAAATATTATAATTTGAATATTGAAACAGTTATTTCCGATTCTGATTTGGTCAAAAAAATCAAGAAAGATAAAAAAACATCGGTTATAGAGCTACGGATCGGAGACCTTTCAAAAGTTGCATCCCTCCCCTCCTATGGCCATGATCTTGACGACTTGGCACGAGAGGGCGCATACCTGCTACATGTAAAAGAGGGGAGGATGGTGCTTACCGGTGCAAACCCGGCCGGTCTTTTCCACGCTGTACAGACCCTGATCCAGCTTATGCCGGTACCCTCTCAATCCTCTGCACAAGCTTCCGCCCAAGCCACTACCCA
>SABC01000218.1 GCA_009929175.1 Bacteroidia bacterium
TGAAAATCAACTTAAGGAATTTGCCCGGACCATTGGAGAAAAAGTAAAAGCCGGAAACTTGACAGCTCCCCGACATATACCGGGGCAAATTCCATATGGCCCATATTACACGCCGAAAAATATGAATGGGGAGCCGGTAAACTTTTTGAAAGCCAAGCCCTTGACTTTGCCCACCTGCACGGACTGCAAGCTCTGTGTAAAATTGTGTCCCATGGATTCTATCGACGATGAAGACACTTCCTTGGTACCCGGGATTTGTATTAAATGCGGTGCTTGTGTTAAGTTCTGTCCTGTGGAGGCAAAGTATTTTGATGACCCGGGATTTTTGGGACACAAGGAACAAATTGAGACTGCGTTCATCGAACCGAAAGAGAACAGGTGGTTTTACTAGACCCATATGTTTATCTGAACTCTATGTCTATATCTATTCTAAGTCTACGGTTGACAAGGGAAGGCAGTGGGGGTAAACTTACGAAGTGGTAAACCTAGCAAATAACAAAAAGGAGCCTATGAAAAATGAAACGAATTCAAACCATAAGCACACGAGACCTGAAAGAAAGTGCCATCACCGGCGGATGCAAGGAGTGTCAAACTTCTTGCCAAAGCGCTTGCAAGACATCCTGCGGAGTGGCCAATCAGAAATGTGAGAAAAAGTAGGGGCAAGCAAAGCCCTTCTTTTTTTCCGCTGAAAAGGTCAATAGTTGAAGAAAGAATCAGGAAATCAGGAAGTAATCGGCAAAAGAAGGTAGAAAACAGGGAGCAATAGGCAAATGATACACGGCTACGAACTAAATGGAATACATATCATTATCGATCCCTCCAGCGGGTCTATTCATCAGGTGGATCCGGTGGCTTTTGATGGAATCATGAATTATAGAGAAATGGACTCCCAGGCATTAAAAGGGATGCTGATGGAGAAGTACCAGGGAGATGCTTCTTTGAATGAAAGGGAGTTGGAGGAGCTGCTTCAGGATATTGAGACTTTGATTCAGGAAGGAAAGCTTTTCTCGGAAGAGAATGCATGGCAGGATTTTTCGGAAAAATTGTGGGGGGATTCCGGGAATTCCTCCCCTTCTACGCAGCGGGTAAAGGCCTTGTGTTTACACGTAGCCCATACTTGCAATATGACTTGTGATTACTGTTTTGCCAGTCAAGGCAAGTACCAGGGAGAGCGAGGACTGATGTCATTGGAAGTGGGGAAAAAGGCCATCGATTTCCTTTTATCTAAATCGGGGAACATCCATCATTTGGAGGTGGATTTCTTTGGAGGAGAGCCCTTGATGAATTGGGATATGGTGAAGGAAGTGGTAGCCTATGCCCGGAGTCAAGAAGAGAGATGGAATAAGAAATTCCGATTTACCTTGACTACCAACGGCCTATTATTGAATGAAGAAGTGATGGATTTTTGCAACCGGGAAATGCACAATGTGGTGTTAAGCCTGGACGGCAGAAAAAAGGTGCACGACCGGCTACGAAAAACGGTCGGGGGAGAGGGAAGCTATGACCGTATCGTACCCCTTTTTCAGCAATTTTGCCAAAAGAGAGGGGCGCGGGAATACTATATCCGAGGTACTTTTACCCGGGACAATTTGGATTTCACCCAGGATATTTATCATATGGCAGCGTTGGGTTTTGATAAATTATCCATGGAGCCGGTGGT
>SABC01000074.1 GCA_009929175.1 Bacteroidia bacterium
GGTTATTCCGGTGCAGAGGTTATCCCAGGCACCGAGCCGGCTGCCGGCCCAATAAAGAGCCGGGCAGCGATTGACTGGAGATAACCTCGATGCGCCGGCAAATAAGCTGCACACCAAAAGCCACATACGCAAAGTCCTGATAATGACCCGAAAGTCACAAGTCTCTGCAAGGCAGAAACATGTAAATTTATCCGAGGGATCAATCCTGCAAGTGATTGAAAATGATTAGGAAGCTGCAAACCTCTGCAAGACATGAACTTGTTAATTTATCCGAGGGATCAATCATCGGAAAGCTGGTCTAATATCTTCTTGTTCAGATCTTGAAATCCCATATTTGGTAGCAAGTTGCTTCCAGTTAGATACAACCTTTTTTGTTTGATTAACAATTTCGTTTGCCTTTACACCATCAACACCGAAATAACCACTGGTACTAAGTGCCAACTCAAAATCCAGAGAATTATCATTCTCAGAAATATTTAGCTTTAAGCCCGTCCCATGTTCATCGGGATTGATATCGTAAGCAGGTGAGAGTGTCCAACCTTTTTGAGTGAGAAGGAATCCATGATTTCTAAGATGGTCATCGCAATTCGATACGGCTATATTGAAAACAATTCGTCTCCACAACTGCTCCAAGTTCTGCGACACATTATTACAGTTTTGAATAATCCACTCTGCAAGCTCTAAATAGCTAACACCTTGTGCAGAGTCCGCACCATCAGTATATCCCAATAATGTCATTGCCGAAGCAAAGTGAATTCGATTGTTACCTACTCTGTCAAACCGTTTCGTAAGGAAAGTGTGATGCCGGCTGCCGAATTTCTGAGCCATACTTTCAGCCATTTCAATACCGCACATCCTTGCCAGTTCAAACGTAACAGCCTCCCATGCACCCATATCTTTCGTATCGTGACCACTTGGAAACTTTGCAATCCATAGTGTGCCATCTTTATACAAAATATTTGCTTTTGGGCGAGCTCCACCTAACGAAGAACCAGGCGCCATAAGCATATTTAGCCACTTCTCATATTCAGCATCGTCTTTTATATCGTCCTTTTCCATTTGAAGACTAGCATATTCAAGGTCTCGAACAGACGCCCACGGTGGAGTAGCCATAGACTTATTATTATCCATAAACTCACCATCAGGAGATAACTTAAAACGCAAAGCCCCCATTCGGGTTCCATCATAGACACCCAATAAATAGTCTGTTTCAGTTAGCGTTAAGATGGACCTATGTTCAAGTCGTGCATTAATTGCTTCTCGCCTTCGCATTAGCATACGTCCCCATCGGTCAGGTGACGAATCCAGGAATATTCCAAAATTGCTTTTGCCGACTGGCAGATAATGTTTCCCTGAAAAAAGAGACAAATCAGGATCTAAGACTCTGTTTTTTTTATTCGCCAGCCAATTGGGATCATTTTCAAATGAAAACACCTCTTTACCACGTAGTGTTTCACTATACAATTTACCTACAAGAATCGGCATGTGGTCATGTTGCCAATCCATATATACATATATCTCTATACTCATCTCTTATTTTTTTGAGGCTCGTTCTGATACCGTTAATTTTGCATCCTGCAATTTTCTACCAAGTTCATCGTCTTTAGCAACTAACATCAAATCTTTGTCCAACCCAAGCACAACCAAGGCACGAAAGTAATATCCTATAGCAACCCCCTCATCTCCTTTTTCAATTTTGATAAGTGTGCTCCTGGATATACCTGCACGTTCGGCGACTTGTTCAGATGAGAGATCTCTTCGAAGGCGCGCATATTTTATATTTTCCCCGAAAGATATCAAAGTACGTTGCTGACTAGGTAATAAAACTCGTTTCATAATAGTAATGTATCTAATTATACACAAATATAGTTATTTTTGCTTATAATTGAAAACATTATTTTTTAAAAGGCTCCATCTCTCGGATAAATTAACAACTTGCAGAGGCTGTGCGTGTTGCTGCCTCCCGTTCATTTTCAAGCGGTTGCAGAGCCCGCAGGGGCTCCCTCTGCCCGGGGGCCGGGATCCATCCCTCGGATAAATTAACAACTTACAGAGGCTGTGCGCCTTGCGGCCTCCCAGTCGGGCCCCATCCCTCGGATAAATTAACAACTTGCAGAGACTTAGTTTGTTGCGGCCTCCCGCTCATTTTCAAGCGGTTGCAGAGCTCTCGGCGGCTCCCTCTGCCCGGGGGCTGGATGCATCCCTCGGATAAATTAACAACTCTCATATAATGTGCATTTTGTAAAATCGCGCTCATTTTCAACAATATGTAAATTTATCCGAGGGATCAAACTTTGCGTGCTGCCTTCCAGGCAGGTTATTCCGGTGCAGAGGTTATCCCAGGCACCGAGCCGGCTGCCGGCCCAATAAAGAGCCGGGCAGCGATTGGCTGGAGATAACCGTTCTGCGCCGGCAAATAACCTGCATACCCAGTAAAGACCTGAAAATCTGCCGAAAGACACAAGTCTTTTTAAAACAAGCAGTTGTTAATTTATCCGAGGGATGCGTCATCTTGATCCGAGGGATCAATCCCGTAAGTGTAAGCCTCTGCAAGCCAGCAACATGTTAATTTACCCGAGGGATCAAACCTTTTTATTTCTACATTTGCACCTCTAAACACAACTGTATGCTAACCAGTCTCGCTTACATTTTCCTGCTGGGTCTTGCACTCGGATACATATTTAAAAGGCTTCACCTGCCATCACTCATCGGAATGCTCCTCACAGGAATCATCCTTGGCCCGTACGCACTCAACGCACTCTCCCCTACGCTGCTTGGCATTTCCGCCGAGCTAAGGCAGATAGCCCTTATAATCATACTGATGCGCGCCGGACTGGCACTCGACATCAAAGACCTCCGCAAAGTTGGACGGCCAGCCATACTCATGTCCATCATCCCGGCCACCCTCGAAATCACCGGAATGATACTCATAGCCCCTCCACTGCTCGGCATCACCACCCTCGAAGCCGCCCTAATGGGCACCATCATCGCCGCCGTCTCCCCAGCCATAATAGTCCCTAAAATGCTCTACCTCATTGAAAATAAAATAGGTACCCGCAAAAGCATCCCCCAAATGATCATGGCAGCAGGGTCAGTCGACGACGTTTACGTAATCATCCTCTTCACCTCCCTGCTCACCCTTTCTACTGGGGGTAACTTCGAAACAATCAACTTATTGCAGATTCCAATCTCAGTAATAACCGGCCTCCTGCTCGGCTCAGCAACCGGTTTCGCCCTCACCATGTTCTTCAAAAAAATCCATATGCGCGACTCCATTAAAGTAGTGATAATGATGAGCTTCGCCTTCCTGTTCCTCGCTGCCGAGGGATGGCTCAAAAGCACAATTTCAATCTCTGGCCTACTCGCCGTCGTAGCAATGGGCGCTACCATCCTCTACACCTACCCACTGCTCGCCAATCGCATCTCGCCTAAATTCAGCAAATTATGGGTTGCTGCAGAGATTCTTCTCTTCGTATTGGTCGGAGCCACCGTCGACATAAAATTTGCCGCAGCAGCCGGACTCTCTGCAATCGCAGTAATATTTTTCGTGCTGGTATTCCGAATGGCCGGAGTGTTCCTCAGCCTTATAAAGACCCGCCTCAACCTCAAAGAGAGACTCTTCTGCATGATCGCCTACCTGCCCAAAGCCACAGTACAAGCCGCAATCGGATCGATCCCCCTCGCAATGGGCCTCCCCTCCGGCAACATCATCCTCACCGTCGCCGTGCTCGCAATCCTCATCACCGCCCCCCTCGGCGCCTGGGCCATCGACTCCACCTACGCACATCTCCTCACCACCAACAAACCCCTCACCCCCAACACCCCCCACATCCCCACCGACAACACCGACAACACAGATGCATCCCTCGGATAAATTAACAACTAGCACAATTACAAACATTTGCAGCGCACAGAGGAATGCATCCCTCGGATAAATTAACAACTAACACAACCTCAATACGTTGAGACTACCCACTCATTACCTGGCACTTAAACCACAAACATAAATAAAATACAACCACTTTAGTCAACAAAAAATCAAAACCCATAATCAATCCTTCAAGATTCTCAATATGTACGCATAACTCTCATGAGTTACCGAAGCAATCTGCCTGCAGGAAGCATTGATCTGCTTTTTCAATGTCTTGAGAACCCTCACATATTCCTGTTTATCTAGCTCTTTCAAATTCCTGCCACGCAATAAAAACAACAAATGCTTGGCCACCTCACTATCGGTAGGTTTAATTATATTCATCTGATTGAATTTCAAAGGAATAAGCTCCAAACCAGTACCATCATCTTCACTTGCAGCTTGGATACCCGCACCATGTTCTCGTTTTTCCTCCTCATATTCAGGCTCATCCAAAAATGCATCGGGATCCTCCAAATAAATCTCCAAACGACTATCCAGAACTTTTTGCGAACCAAACAGATATTCTTGGATCAATGGATTAATAGTCAAAAATTTTGCTGAAGGATTGAAATACCCCTTCTTCATATAATGATATGAACTCCATTGGTATTCACCCGCATCAGCACAAATACCTGCACGAACAGGATTGGTCAAAATATATAAAAAATTCTTTTCCAGAATGTCCCACGTATAAATCTTGCAACTAGAAAACGGGCAACCAAACACACGACCCTTCAAATCCCATTTTTTATTGTACCACCTATTATAACTGATCAGCAGAGATGACATAAAACTGCTCAGACAATTGGTATACACCTGTAAATGTACGTGATTATCCATCAGAACAAAGGCAGAGACAGCCGTTTTATATTTAAAAGCTGCGTTATTGCAACAAATTAAGAATCGTGAAAAATCTTCAAATTCGTAAAAAACATTGAATCTATTGTTCCCCCGAAACCAAACATGGAAAAAGCCCGACTGCTCCCTGCTCAACGCATTCGAATATCGGTCCAGCTCTGCAGAGTTACCATCAGTGGCATCTCCCGCCTTAACACCAGCAGATCCAGGCCCAGCGACAACACTCATAACCTCAGCCCCAACCGGCAACCTTCTCTCCTTGACCGACTCCTCAACCTTGCGAGCCAATCCAACCAAATTCTCAAACCTGTTCATATCTTCCCCTCATTATTAGTTTATCGCAATATTACCCCAAATCCCTCGGATATATACACAAAATCGTCAAAATAAAAGCTATAAACAGATAAACTTACGGTCCATCCCTCGGATAAATTCACAACTCGCACACTCTCACTCCCTTACCACCTCCCGTTCATTCCCAGGTGGATGCAAGACTCATCCCTCGGATAAATTAACAACTTACACAACCTAAGCCTCATACCGCCTCCTATTCATTTCCAAGCAGTTGCAAACTAACCCAAAATGCATCGGTCAATACAATATAAGGGAATATTAGTAAGCCAGGATTCTATTTTATACTCTGTCAAAGAGGTTCTGATAGCTATTTTTGGGTTATGCTTCTTACAAAAAAGTCGGAAACTAGTCGATTTAAGATTTTCCCCTGCTTTAACTTCAATAGGAATTATCTCATCATCTGAGGTTTGTACTAAAAAGTCTAGTTCATATTTACTGTTTTCAAACGTATGGTAGTATACAGATATGTTCTCCTCCTTAATAAGCTGTTGGAAAACAAATTGCTCAGCCAAAGCTCCCTTGAATTCCGTAAATATTGCATCTCCGTTTGCAATAGTCTGAGCACTAAGATTAGACATCGCACCTAATAATCCTACATCATTGTGGAATAACTTGAATGCAGACAACTCCTGGTAAGCTACCAATGGTAAGGCTGCTTTAGATGTATTATATATTTTTTGCAAAAGTCCTGCATCAGTCAACCACTGGATTGCAAGTTCAAAATCCTTAGCCCTTGAACCTTCACGAATTACGCCATAAACAAATTTCTTATTCTCCTTGGACAATTGAGCAGGAATACTATCCCACACCATATTTATCCTAGGCAGAATCTCCCTAGGCGCATGTTTAGAAAAATCATTCCTGTAAGATTCCAGAATTTGCTTCTGAAGTTTACGGACGCTCTGCCAATCACGATTCTCGACAAAATCCACAACAACCTCCGGCATACCACCAACATAAAAATAGTACCTCAAGTAATTGATCAGTTTGTCATGAAAAAATTTTAAATTGGAAAAATCTCCATTCATATAAATCTCCGCAATTCCCTTTTCCCCCATTGCTAAAATGAACTCATAAAAAGAAAGTGGATACAGCCTCATAAAATCAACTTTTCCCACAGGAAATGACTCACCAGGATGAATATTTACACCAAGCAGAGAACCAGCAGCAACTATATGATATTTAGGCGCATCTTCGAAAAAATACTTTAACGCCATAATACCCTTTGGAGCAGCCTGAATTTCATCAAACACAATTAATGTATCTTCGCTATTGATTTTTATATTGCAAAAAGCATTTAACACAGTAATAATTCTATCTACATCAAAATCAATATCAAACAATCCTTTTGGAGCACTCGGATGTTCAAAATTAACATATGCAACTTGTTTATACTCAGCATCACCAAACTGCTTCAAAAGATATGTTTTACCAACCTGTCTCGCCCCAAGAAAAAGAAGTGGTTTTCTTTTTGAAGACATTTTCCATTTAATCAGATCATTAAATCTAATCCTATACATTTTTTTCTCATATTTTATATTATAAAGATACATCTTTCTCCAAATAAAACACAACAAACTCACACTTTTCTCCCATCCACGGGTAACATCCCTCTGATAAATTAACAACTCGCAGAGGCAGTGCTAGTTACGGTCTCCCGTTCATTTTCAGGTAGCTGCAAGACTCATCCCTCGGATAAATTAACAACTCGCACACTCTCACTCCCTTGCCGCCTCCCGTTCTTTTTCAGGTAGCTGCAAGACTCATCCCTCGGATAAATTCACAACTTGCAGAGGCAGTGCTAGTTGCGGCTTCACGTTTATTTCCATGCAGTTGCAATACAATTAAACAACAGAACGAAAATCACAAAAAAACATGCCTGTCAAGGCATGCAGTGGGTTATTATTTTTTTAATTCCCCTTCTCCGAATAATCCGAAAAGGTCGAACATACCGCAACTTTCGAAACAGGCCTTGCCCGCCTCCACTTTTAAAATCGTATCAATTGCGCAGCAAATGATGCGAAACCGCCGGAGGCGCTACAAAATCCAACTATTATCAACAGCTGCGATAAACTCAGAAACCAGCAATACCCTGAAAACCACCTGGAAGCCACAACAAACACAAAACCAATAACATGTGAACTTATCCGAGGGATGCGCCCCGTCCAGCCGCCCAGCCAACCAGCCACACCAACCAATAAAAAACAACCCTTCACATCATTTTGCACTTTATTAATGCAATTTAAGCAATATAATGCACCATGTAAGTGCAATTTAATTATATTTGTAAAAAACAGAAATGGATAAGCTTTTTGAATATTCACAAAAGCTGGTAAATGAAGTTGATACAAACTTCCACCGCTACATGTACAATCAAATCAACTGGGATAACAGAATGATTGGACTGACTGGCCCTCGCGGCGTAGGCAAAACCACAATGGCCCTTCAATACATCAAACAAAACTTAAAAATACAAGAAACTCTTTATGTGACTGCAGAGGATTTCTATTTTGCAAGCAACAGGCTAGCAGACCTGGCTGACCGTTTTGTAAAATATGGAGGTAAACACCTGTTTATCGACGAAATACACAAATATAAAGATTGGTCAAAGGAACTCAAACTCCTCTACGACTATCACAAAGACCTCAGAATTGTATTCACCGGCTCCTCGGTACTGGACATTAAAAAAGGAACTTACGACCTGAGCAGGAGAGCTTTAATTTACAATATGCAAGGTTTGTCATTCAGAGAATATCTAAAACTGTTTCACGATATATCGACCAAAACATATACACTACAACAGATCCTCGACCACAAAGTAGAAGAACCCGGCATTGAACGCCCACTCCCCCTTTTTGCACAATACCTCAAAAACGGATACTACCCATTTGCTCTAGAAAGCGACTTTGACATCCGTATGAATCAAGTAATCAACCAATCACTGGAAATTGACATACCTATATATGCAGAGATGAACACCTCCACCGGACGAAAATTAAAACAACTCCTCGCAATTATTGCCAAAAGTGCCCCATTCAAACCAAACATGAGTAAAATTGCAGAGATTTTAGCCGTCAGCCGCAATAATATTGCCGATTATCTCACCTACATTGAAGATGCCGGTATGATCTACCAATTGAGGGACAACACAGACGGGATACGCAGCCTGGGTAAAGTCCAAAAAATATACCTAGACAACTGCAACCTCGCACACATCCTCGGAAACGAGAAACCCAACATCGGCAACGTCAGGGAAACATTTTTTCAAAACCAATTGAGATTGAAACACAACCTGGTATCCTCCAAAACTGCCGACTTCATTATTGACGACATAACTTTTGAAGTAGGAGGCAAATCCAAAGGACAAAAACAAATAAAAGACCTCAATAAAGCCTATATCATCAAAGACGACATCGAAAAAGGCTACCTCAATATTATCCCACTCTGGCAATTTGGTTTAATGTACTAACTGCATCCCTCGGATAAATTAACAACTCGCAGAGGCAGTGCGCGTTGCACCCTCCCGCTCATTCCCAGGCAGTTAAAAGACCTGCCCGGATGCATCCCTCGGATAAATT
>SABC01000219.1 GCA_009929175.1 Bacteroidia bacterium
CCAATTATCTGAATCGTAGATAATTGGCTTTTTTTTGGCGGTATGGACGGGACTCGAACCCGCGACCCCCTGCGTGACAGGCAGGTATTCTAACCAGCTGAACTACCACACCGTTGTTCCCTTCTGGGAGTGCAAATATAAGGCGGTTTTTTGTATTTGCAAAATTTTTTAATCAATCTTTAGTTTCTTTTTTTACCACACAAATACTAAAAAAATGGTAAATACTTATTTGGCTGACTGTTAGTTGATTTGAGAAGTAGTTTCAATAGGATCTGCTGTTTTAAAAAAGGCAAAGTTGACATTGCCGTATTTCTTTGCTTTGAAAAAAGCAGGATGTTTGGAGAAATTAAAGGATGAGGGGTGTTCCAGAATGAGCAAACCTCCCTCGTTGAGTAGGTTTTTGGAAAGGATTTTATCGGGCAATTTGCTAAGTCCATCCAGGTCATAGGGTGGGTCTGCGAAGATTATATCAAAACTAATCCTGCATATTTCTATGAAGTCGAAGACATTGTGCCTGACGAGGTTTACTCCTTTTAAATTGAGCTTGGCAACAGTGCTTTTGATAAAGTTGGAGTGAATTTGGTTCATCTCAATGGTTGTGATGCTGGTGCACCCTCTTGATGCAAATTCGTAGGTGATACCACCGGTTCCTGAGAAAAGGTCAAGTACCGATATTTCCTCGAAATCGTACATGTTGCAGAGGGTGTTGAACAATCCCTCTTTGGCAAAATCGGTTGTTGGTCTTGCACTGAAATTCCGGGGTGGAATTATTCCCTTGCCCCTGTGTTCGCCTCCTATTATTCTCATAAGATCAGCGTTCAAACAAGAGGGTGGAGTATCTCAATTCCGCTGTAAAATCGGGTAGGGGTATCTCGGGATTCCGGAAATATTTGACCTTGGAGAAATACTTGGCAATATCGTAAACCTCCAGGTCCTTGATATTGCCGCTTATAAATACTGTAGTTTGTTCGGCATTGAACTGGACCTCCTTCATAGCTAAAAGCAGGAAATACAATGCAGAGTTGAAATGGGCAGCAGGGTAGGAGTTGCAAAGGACAATACGACTACCCTCGGCAGCAATAACAGTTACCACACCCTTGAAGTATTGGAAAAAGATCTTGTTGTAATCATGGAAACAAGGGAGATAGGTAATATATGTCCCGATAGTCGGGAAAACGGAGAATTTGGGCTGGAACTCCTTTATGATATTTAAAAAGGTGCTGTTCACTGGATATACAACCACCATATCTTCCTGCGGAATTATATGGGAATGGATTTCATCTAACTCGTCAAGTATGTGCAAACGTTGCAGAGTCTGTAAATCTTCTTCGGATTTGTAAATTTTCCCTGGTATAGTTGCAAATTTTGAAGTACCGAAAAGTATTTCAACACTACTGTATTGAGACCTGAGTAGCTGTTGCTCTTTGAAAAGGGAGAGGCTTCTTTTGGAAAAAAGATCCATGTCCTGACCCTCCATGGTAAACTCCGAACCATACAGGAAAAGAAGCTTTTTCTGTAGAGGGTCTGTTACCGAAAAAGAAAATCCATTCAAGTCAGCTTGAATGGATAGTCTGTATTCAGTAGTCTTTCCCAGCTGAGGCTGACTATTGACGATAATAGGCATTTTGTTATTCCCAGTTACC
>SABC01000220.1 GCA_009929175.1 Bacteroidia bacterium
GACAAAGGCGCGGTAATATTATTGAAAATAGAAAAGAGACTCCTACACTTAAATACACTCTCTTAAAGCAAAAATCAGATAATCGGCACACACTTCAGCTCTTACAACTTTTCTTTAGTTGGTTATAACGTTTCGGCGGCTGAGCCCGTTTTATAATACTACCACAAATTCAGACCACTGGGTAAATTTAATAAAATGATTAATTTTACTCACATGAACACTAACAGGAAAAAACACAGTGCCGCCTTTAAGGCGCAGGTAGCCATTGAGGCAATCAAGGAACAGGAGACACTCAGCGAGCTGTCCAAGCGATTCGGAATACATCCGCAAATGATATCCACCTGGAAGCGGGAGTTTCTCTCGCGCAGTCCGGAGATCTTCTCGAGCAAGGCTCCTGACGAGGAGGCAGAGAGAAGGGAACAGGCATTATATGAGAAGATAGGGAGATTGGAGATAGAGGTGGATTTTTGCAGGAGGGCCTCAGAAAAGCTGGGGATACTGAAGTCCTCAAAGAAATAGTATCCCGTAGAGAAAAGCTCAGTATCCGGCGTCAATGCGAGCTTTTTGGTCTGAACAGAAGTACTCATTACTATAAACCTGTTGAAGAGGATCCTGAAGATCTTGATGTGATGCGCAAGATGGATGAGGAGTATCTTAAGCATCCTACCAAGGGAGTCCTTGGCATGGTGGACTTTATAAAGACATTTGGCATATTGATCGGTCCCAAGCGGGTAAGAAGGCTTCTGCGGAAGATGGGCGTGATGGCCATCTATCCGGGGAAAAATCTCAGCAAATTGGGATTGGCAAAATACATTCATTCCTATAAACTCAGAGGGTTGGACATAACACATTCAAATCAGGTTTGGTGCATTGATATTACATATATTCCGATGGAACATGGCTTCCTTTATTTAACAGCCATAATTGATGTTTATAGCCGCTATATTGTAGGGTGGAGCCTTTCCAACACACTTGGGGCAGAGTGCAGCCTTAAGGTACTCAAGCAGGCTGTTGCGGAACACGGGAAACCGGAGATAGTGAACTCCGACCAGGGGTCGCAATTTACTAGCCCGATATGGATAGAGTACCTTGAAGAACAAGAAATAACAATAAGCATGGACGGGAGAGGAAGGGCTCTTGACAACATTTATATTGAAAGATTTTGGCGAACACTCAAACAGGAGTATATTTACATTTGGCAGGCAGAGGACGGGAACACACTCGTCAAAGGCCTGAATGAGTATCTGAACTATTATAATAATCAACGGACTCATCAGAGTCTGGATAGAAAAACACCTTATGACTGGTATGAATATGCAGCATAGGTTTTAAACTTAATAAACATCCCCAGTGGTTAAAATGTGGGGAGTATTATATTACCGCGCCTTTGTCACAGGTTTTGCGATTCAATTCGGATCTGATTTCACCCTTAGTGTAAATATTGGGTTTGTTCGTTGATTTTTAGGATAATCTGTGTTCAACTTAATAAATAAAGTTTCTATCTTTATAAGGCAAAACCATGAGCCAAAGGCGAGTTGAACTTGTACTGAAATCGGAGCTGGTTATAACACCAGGTATAGTTCAGCCACCGGAGGCAATGGGTTTGCAAGAGGATAGGGTGGCCGTACTATACC
>SABC01000221.1 GCA_009929175.1 Bacteroidia bacterium
AAAAAAAAGGGACCAAAAGGTCCCTTTTTAGTTTGTACAAGTGGTGGTTTAGAACATGAGTCTTACTCCAAAGAGCATTCCCCAAGTACTGCCGGTTGTAAGTTGTTTGACTTGCCTGTTTTTGTCCTGGAAGTCGGCAATGTCTTTTGCATTCAAAGTGTATGTAGGGGCTCCACCTGCGTTAACACCTTTGTATGTCAAAGGCATGATAACGTCATATTGGTTGGCAAGACCGCTACGGGTTGCAGCACCCCAATCTTTGTTAAGAAGGTTGCCTGCATTCACGATGTCAAGGCTAAGCTGGAGAGTGTATCTCCTGTCTGTACCGAAGTTTGTGAAAATATCCTGGAGGATTTTGGCATCCCAACGGTTTCTCCAAGGGTTAACAACACCAAATCTTTCGGCATACTGGCCTTTACGGGCACTCAGGTAAGAATCACCATCAACGTAAGCCATGAAGGCGGCAGCTTGCTCGGCAGCAGTCATCTTGCCGGCAACGTCAACGAATGTAAGCTCACTAGCATTACGAGGGATGTAGATAAGATCCGAAGAGGCACCGTCACCATTCATATCATTGGAGTAAGCAACCGAAGAACGACCTTGGGCAGAACCATTATAGTATATGGAGATGGTGGTGGCAAGGTTTCTCAGGTACTCAACCCTGTAAGAGATTGAACCAACTACCCTGTGAGGAACCGAGAAGTTTGAGTAGCTCAACTGAGGATCGTTAAGGTTAAATGCATCCAGGTTGCTGGTCCATGCAGAGTAAGCAGCAGAACCGGGGTTGGAGGTTACATCCTTGGAAACATTGTATGTATAAGCAACCATTCCGGAGAAACCATTTGTATAGTTCTTGGTAAGCTGTGCAGTCAAAAGCGTTTGGTAGCCTTCGCTTGAGTTATCCAGAACCATAGCCGAAGATACAGATCCGACAACCCTGTTGCTCATATACCTTGGCCTGTTATCAGGTCCCGAGAACACGTTGTTTGCATCGGGAAGGTTCATATTTTGCTGAACAACTGCATTCACATCTTTGGATACAAGAGCCTCAACTGTCAAAATCATATTGTAAGGCAACTCGATATCACCGGCAAGATTTGTCCTCCAAATCCTTGGCATCTTGAAATCTTTGTGGACCTCTGCAATAGTTGCACCCGAAGCCAGGGTAGTGCTGATGGCCTGAGGGAATAGACCAGGATACTTTGCTATCTGGGCCCTGAAGTCAGGATTGAACCGGAAGTCGGCAGGAAGATTGTTTGCTGCTATACCAATCTCAGGACTTTGTACAGTTCCCGAAGCCGATGGTTGGTTTGTAAACCAAACAAAAGGAAGAACACCCGAGAAAAGACCTGTTCCACCGCGAACCTGGAGACTTCTGTCTCCCAAAACGTCCCAGTTGAACCCGAAACGAGGGTTGATCTGCATCTTGGTGTTGGGCCATGCATCGATATCCACTTTATAACCGTCACGGAAAGCGAGGGCATCAATTGCAGGGTTGTTCAAAAGCTCGTTATGGTACATTGGCAACTCTGCCCTGACACCGTAGGTAAGTTTGAGGTTATTGTTAACCCTCCACTCATCCTGAAGGTAAAGGCTACCAAGACCAAAACTCATCTCAACACCTTTAGGGTCTG
>SABC01000222.1 GCA_009929175.1 Bacteroidia bacterium
ACGATTTTAACGTGAATATGCAGGCTGCCCCAATAAGGCAGCCTTTTTTTATTTATAAACAGTAACTTCTATGGATAAACTTTATGTTTTTGACACAACCCTACGGGATGGAGAGCAAGTGCCGGGATGCCAGCTTAATACAATTGAAAAGATTGAGTTGGCAAAAGCACTTGAGTTACTCAGGGTAGACATTATCGAGTGTGGTTTCCCGGTTTCCAGCCCTGGTGATTTCAATTCGATAGTTGAGATATCAAAAGTTGTACATCAGCCGGTAATTTGCGCACTTACAAGAGCAGTCGAAAAGGATATCGACGTTGCGGCAGATGCCCTTCATTTTGCAAAAAGGAAACGGATCCACACCGGGATCGGCACTTCTGATTTCCATATTAAACACAAATTCCGCTCCAATCCCGGTGACATTCTGCAACGGGCAGTCAAATGTGTCAAATATGCCCGCAGGTTTTGTGACGATGTTGAGTTTTATGCCGAGGATGCCGGGCGTACCCAAAACGAATACCTTGCACGGGTGATTGAAGCGGTTATTGCTGCAGGTGCCACGGTGGTCAACATCCCCGACACAACAGGATACTGCACCCCCTTTGAGTACGGCCAAAAGATTGCCTTTTTGCGAAATAATGTACCCAATATTGACAAAGCAATCATCTCCACCCACTGCCATAACGACCTGGGAATGGCTACCGCAAATACTATTGCGGGGATAATGAACGGGGCAAGGCAGGCAGAGGTGACTATCAACGGCATTGGGGAGAGGGCCGGGAATACAGCCTTGGAAGAGGTGGTGATGGCAGCCAAATGCCGCAAGGACATACCGGTTTTCGCCGATATAGAGACCAGACTTATCTCAAAGACCTCCCGTCTTGTCTCCACATTGATGCGTATGCCGGTACAACCAAACAAAGCTATTGTAGGGAGGAATGCTTTTGCCCACTCTTCCGGCATACACCAGGATGGTGTGCTCAAGAACAGGGAGAGTTACGAGATAATGGATCCGGCTGAGGTGGGAGTGAACGAAAGCACTATCGCCCTGACCGCCCGCAGCGGAAGGGCAGCATTGAACCATCACTACAAAAGGCTCGGCCTGGAACTCACCAACGAAGAGCTGGACGATGCATATGACAAATTCCTTAAGCTTGCCGATGTCAAAAAAGAGATCAACGACGAGGACCTTATGGTCATTGCCGGAGTAACCCGCTCCAAACAAAACCAAAGGATCCGGCTCAAATTCCTGCAGGTTGTATGCGGCAAGGGATCGGTACCTATGGCTACCGTCAAACTTGTGATTGACGGGGAGGTGTGCTGTGCAACCAGCAGCGGCAACGGCCCTATAGATGCAGCATTTGCGGCTGTCAAAAGTTTGGTGCACCGCAAAGTTACACTGGAGGAATTCCTTGTACAGGCGATTACCCGCGGCAGCGACGATGTGGGCAAGGTCCATATCCAGGTAGAGAACAAAGGAAATATCTACTACGGGTTCTCTGCAAACACCGACATTGTGACCGCCGCTGTGGAGGCCTTCATAAATGCAATTTCCAAAATCATCTGAAATAGCTACCAGCATCGTCATTATCTTAACTTTTACTATTTACTGATTAATATAGAATGGCAAAAACAA
>SABC01000223.1 GCA_009929175.1 Bacteroidia bacterium
CAATAAGCTATATATGAAGTACAGTACAAAATTCAACGAGATCTTTGAGAGGTCTGTCAATGATTATCACAAATGGGACAATGTAGATGCCACCATGGCAGATCCTTATGAGGCGGGAACAATTGAATATTTCCTGTACAACAAAAACTGGATAGATGCTGTTCAGTGGCACCTTGAGGATATCATAAGGAACCCTGCTATTGACCCTGTTGAGGCATTGGAGATAAAGAGGAGGATTGACAGGTCGAATCAGGAGAGGACAGACCTGGTAGAGATGATTGACAGCTATTTTATGGATCTTTTCAGTAATGTAAGACAACAGGAGGGTGCAACCATCAATACAGAGACTCCTGCATGGGCAATAGACCGTCTGTCAATTCTTGCATTGAAGATATACCATATGAGAGTGGAGGCAGAGAGAAAGGATGCATCAGAGGATCATATAGCCAACTGTACAAAGAAATACCAGACCCTTCTGACTCAGAAGGAGGATCTTTCACTTGCAATAGACCAACTACTTGCCGACATAGAATCAGGCAGGAAGTATATGAAGTTTTACAAGCAGATGAAAATGTACAATGATCCGGCTTTGAATCCGGTGCTATACCAAGGTGAAAAAAAGAGCTAGGCATATACTGATATTCAGGTTCTCAGCAATAGGTGATATTGCAATCGGGGCACCACTGGTTAGGGAGTATGCCAAAGCCAACCCCGATGTGCGATTCACAATGGTATCGCAACCCAGATTGGAAACACTCTTTTCCGGGTTAGAGAATCTCTCTTTTTTCCCTGTTGACTTCAAGGGGAAATACAGGGGATTCAGAGGACTGACGCGACTGTACAGGGATCTCTCCAGGACAAGGCCAACAGATATTGCCGACCTGCATAACGTAACCCGCACATGGGTGCTCAGGGGATACTTCTTTTTCAATTTTATAAAAATTAGATTCCTTCATAAAGGCAGGGCGGAAAAATCCGAGCTTACCAGAAAGAATAACAAGCAACTCAGACAGCTTCCTTCAATGCTGAGCCGCTATGAGAGTGTATTGGTCAGACTCGGGCTGGTAAATTTAAATTTTGCAGGCAGAGATTGTGTCGAAAGAAATCAGGCAGTAGGAGAACATATAAGAATCGGAATTGCCCCTTTTGCAAAACACAAAGGAAAGGCGTGGCCTTATGAATACATGGAAGAGGTTGTCTTCGCACTAAGTGAGGACAAAAGGTTCCAGATCTTTCTGTTTGGCGGCGGACGCAGTGAAGAGACTTTGTTGCACGCTATGGAGCAGAAATACTCAGGCGTGGAGTCCGCCGCCGGCAAGTACACCCTTGAGGAGGAGCTGGAAATACTTAAAAGCCTCGACCTTATGATATCCATGGATTCTGCCAATATGCACCTTGCCTCTTTTGTGGGCACGCCGGTCCTCTCAATATGGGGCGCAACGCACCCATATGCAGGATTCTACGGATGGAACCAGAAACCTGAAAATGCCGTGCAGCTTGACCTGGAATGCAGACCATGCTCGGTATTCGGCAACAAGGAGTGTTACAGGGGGGATTATGCCTGCCTTATGAACATTAAGCCTCAAATGGTGTTGGATAAGGTGTTGTCACTAACTTCAAGA
>SABC01000224.1 GCA_009929175.1 Bacteroidia bacterium
CCCTGATCCTGATTTTTGCAGTCTCGCCCGGTCTTCCAGATACAGCCTGGACGTTTACTCCCGGGATCTTTCCCTGGATGAGCATGTCCATTGACCTTAGCGGGGCATCTTTGAGTTGCTCACTGTCTATAATGCCGATGGAACCGGTTACCCTCGAAACGGTAGTTGTGGTATATCCGTTAACAACAACCTCTCCGAGTGCCAGTACGTCTCCTTCCAATAATATAGTCATTTCCAGATTGCTGCCAACATTTACATTGATCGTTTTGTAGCTGATGCATGACACTGTGAATTTGTCTGTTCCTGTCACATCGAAAGAAAATTCACCGTCCAGGCCGGTGGTTGTGCCGCGAAGTGTCCCGGGAATAAAGACCGAGGCTCCTATAACCGGCTCCCCGCTCTCCTTTTCCCTTACGATGCCCTTCACAATTTTCTTTTGAACCTGTTTGGGCTTTTGCACCTTTTTTGACACCACTACCTCTTTGTCGGTGATTTTATACTCCAGGTCGGTATTTTCAAGGATCCTTTTCATGACCTCGTCAATGGTTGCATTGGTCATTGTAAGGGTAATCCTTCTCATATTATCCAGGTCTTTGGCTGCAATAGCAATGGAGTACCGGGAGCCGGCAAATAATTTCTCTATTGCCTGTATTATCGTGGCATCCTTTACGGAGTAGTTCACCTTTGACTGCCCGGGTTGTGAAGCTCCGGCAGACTGAACGATAACCAGTAGTAAGAGTAAAAACAGAACGGTTTTTCTCATGGTTTAGTCTCTAATTGTTAATTTTATTGTCTTGTTCAAATTGTTGATCCTGTAATCTATCAGGTTGGTTTCCGACAGCATTCTCACGACCTCCGAAACCGGACTGTTCTTATTGATTTTTAAATAAAAAACCATGTCGGCCAATTGATCATCGTTACATTCCAGTTTATAGTCGAACCAGTTATTCAGCAATGGAAGTATATCCTTGATCTTTTCTCCCCAAAAAACAAACATTCCGTCGCGTACAGCCCTGAGGTTATCTATATTAAATTCTTCTACCGTGATACCGGGATGGTTGGGTTGGGACAATGCCTTTTGACCGGGCGAGAGCATCACAGAATTTCCCCCTTTTCCCGAAACCTCTACCGAGCCCGACAATAACGACACTGTCGTGGTACCGGTTTCTGCGCCGGACAACATGTAGAACTCCGTTCCAAAAACCTTTGTCTGGAAATCTCCTGCCTTTACTATAAATGGTTTACCGATAATGGAGACAACATCAAAATAGGCCTCCCCGGTGTATGAGACCTCCCTGGCACTATTGGAGAAACTCTCCGGAAATGTGAGTGTGCTATTTGCTCCCAGCCAGACTTTACTACCATCTGGCAACACTACGTTAAACTCTTTGCCGGTAGGGACAACGATGGTTTTTGTTGCAATAATCCCGGTATTTGCAACCTGAATATCCTCTGCCTTTATCTTTTGGTCTGTCCCGGAGTTATTAGCATCCTCCGAAAAGTCAGCAGTAACAACATGCTCATAAACAACCTGTCCAGGAATCCCATCTTGGGTCATGTAAACGTTGTTGGTTTCCCGGGAGTAATTTGCCAATACATCCATCC
>SABC01000225.1 GCA_009929175.1 Bacteroidia bacterium
ATACACGGGTGGCAGGACTTCTTTTGTGGTATTGCGCATTCTGATTTTTATCGGAATACTGACTGCACTATGGAGATCCTCTGGAACCATTGCATTTTTTGTTTATTACGGAATATCTATGATTACGCCTACCCTCTTTCTTTTGCTTACATTTCTCATCACCTTGGCTCTATCTTTTGCCCTGGGTACTAGCTTTGGCATTGCCGGAACTGCAGGGGTGTTACTGATGGTTCTTGCCCAAAGTGGAGGGGTAGACCCAGCTATAACGGCAGGTGTCATCATGTCCGGTGCATATTTTGGAGACCGGTGTTCTCCTGCATCATCCAGTGCTTCTCTGGTGGCGGCGGTGACCCAAACAGATTTATATACTAATGTTAAACGAATGTTGTTAACGGGGATTATTCCCACCATCCTCACACTTATTGTCTACGGTGTTTTATCTGTTCAAAATCCCTTGGGGAGGATGGATTCGCAAATAATGGAAGCATTGCGTACCTCTTACGACTTATCTATTTGGGCTGTCTTACCGGCGGTAGCCATTCTGGTGTTGCCTTTATTTCGAATACCGGTGATTCAGGCCATGGGCGCAAGCATCGTTATCGGTTTCCTGGACACATTATTGTTGCAAAATCAAGGGCTGCTGTTTACGTTGAAAACCTGCCTATTGGGTTACCTTCCCACAAATTTGGCGTTGGGTGAAGTGATGGCCGGAGGTGGACTGATTTCCATGGTGGAAGTTATTATCATCGTCTTTATATCATGTACCTATTCCGGGATATTTGATGGAACCGGGATGCTGAATGGTTCCCAAGAGAAAATAGGCAAGTTAGCAAATAGTGTGGGGCTATTTCCCACCCAGATTGTGGCCAGCTTCTTAAGCGTTGCGGTGTTTTGTAATCAAACGGTAGCCACCATATTAAATGCACAAGTTTTAAAAGGGGTTTACGAAAAAAAGGGAGGGACTTCTTTTGATTTAGCCATAGACATGGAGAATTCCGTGATTACATTGGCGGGCATCGTCCCCTGGTCCATTGCTTGTACCGTTCCCCTGGGTATTCTTGGAGTGGGGATTGAAGCCATTCCTTACTCGGTCTTGTTATATGTTATTCCCTTGTCTTATCTCTTTACCAAAAGGATTTGGGTCAAGGTATATTAATTTTGTGTTTTCCTTGACGATATATGAATCATATGATAATATGTTGAAGATTTAAGCAGGATTCAGGTGATTGGGAAAGGCAAGGGCATGGAAAATCAATGGAGGTCACAAGTACAAATAGACGTTTTTGCCAATCGCGGTAAGGTATTCTCTTCCCTAAGGGGGAGAGTTTTTTTATGTGAGAAAGGGGGCAGAAGATGAGCGGAAAAATATATGGGGGATTGATGGGACGTAGCTATATTGAGCCGGGAGATTTAACCTTGGAAGAGATGAATATACTATTTGAGCTGGGGGAGTCCATTCAGAAGAACCCAAAGTGGTATAGCGAAGTGGCCAAAGGATACTTAATGGGGACGTTGTTCTTTGAGCCTAGTACACGAACACGCCTTAGCTTCGAGGCTGCCATGCTTAGACTGGGAGGCCAAGTAGTGGGATTTTCGGAAC
>SABC01000075.1 GCA_009929175.1 Bacteroidia bacterium
TTCTTCAGCCCATAAAAGATCAATCTCTTTTGTAGGAATATCAAGGCTTAATAACAGTTCATCTACTAAATGCAGTCGTTCAATGGGTTTAAGAGTAAGAGCTTCTTCAACAATAGACACCACAGCCTCCTTTATAAAATCATCACTTATTCTGTTGTCATTATAGCTCATTTGAGATAAGATGGTTTCGATATCCCATTTCTCAGAAAACACCTTAGATCTTAAGATATAAAACCTAAGCAGATATCTCTAGTTTCTCCACAGCATCAAGATTTAGGGATTGAGCAAGTATCCAAAGGCTGTATTTGTTTTGTATTGCGAGCCAACTTTCAGGCGTTCTTCCAAGGGTTTTGGAAAGGCGCAATGCCATCTCAGGTGTTAAGCTTGTTTGCCCAGAGACGAGACGATGAAACGTCGAAGGTGCCACTTTGAGTTTATGTGCCACTTCTCGTTCACTGATATTTAATTCATCCAAATAGACTTCTTTGATAAATTGTCCCGGATGGGGTGGATTGTGCATGCGCATTAGTGGTAGTCCTCATAATTTAAAATGTAGACATCGCCATTTTCAAACGTAAAGGTGAGTCTGTAATTACCATTGACTTTAATGGCTTTATGCTTGAATGACTTTATCATGGTGAGATTATACTACAGTGTTGCACATTATGCAACACGTTTGTAATAGTGGTAAGTTTAGAAGTAACAGCTGTATTTTCCTAAAACATACTCTGATAAAACCCATATTCAAACAGCTTTTCAAATGAATGAATTAAGCAAATTATTTTGAGTACTATAAGAATATGTTAGAATATAGGTGTTTTATGTAACTTCTGGAGTATTTTATGAATCCGATTGTGTATTTATTTTCTTCTATGACGATACTCTATGCTGAAGATGAAGAGGGTTTAAGGCACAGTGTAACGCAAACATTGGAACTTTTTTACAAAAAAGTAATCCAAGCCCGTGATGGCGAAGAAGCCATTGATCTCTTTTTTGATGAAAATCCAGATATTTTGTTGCTTGACATTTGCATGCCAAAACTTGATGGGCTTTCCTTGCTTAAACAAATTCGTCAAATGCACAAGCGTGTACCAGTGATTATTATGAGTGCCCATACCGATCAAAACTATTTATTACAAGCGGTAGAACTTAATATCTGTAAATACCTCATAAAGCCCTTTAGCAAAGAGCAATTTCTTGATGCCCTAGAAGCGTGTGCGGATTGGATGTATGAATGGGGAAATGGATATTCTATTCCTTTAGGAGCTGAAACCACCTATAATCCTCTTTTGGCACAAATAATTAGGGGCGAAATTGTAACGACTCTTACTAAAAAAGAGCGTTTATTGTTTGAATATTTTTTGCGTCAAAAAAATCGTAATCTCTCTTTTGAAGAGCTTGAATACGCACTATGGGGAAATGAAACCAAAGGAAAAGAAGCCCTTAAAGCAATGATCAAGGAGTTGCGCAAAAAAATTCCACAAGGTTTGATTGAAAATATTTTTGGGGTAGGATACAAATGTGTCCTTAACTAATCTTTTAGACAACCACCTCTCTACTAAAACGAAAACCATGGTGCTTGTCTTAGCACTTTTTATTATTATGGCTACGTTATTTAGTATTTTACGCTACCTAGATGTCAAGGCTGCAATTGAAAAGTCACGGCAAGACTACACAACACAAATTCACAATATCTACCATACCTCTTTGGTACGCATTGGTGAGTTTTATACCAATCGAGGGCATGCAAATCTTGATTCGTATGGTATTAAAGAGGCTTTATCTCGTAAAGATGGGATGAAGCTAAAAGAGCTCTCTTTGCAGCGATGGAATGTGCTCAAAGAGGAAAATCCCTTTTTAGTGACCATGCGATTTTATGACACATTTGGCAACATCGTGACAACGATTGGTACTTCTTTACACCATCAATTGGTTGATCCAAACATAATGCGTCAAGAGCCTTTTTTTGATTTTTTATTTAGCAAAGAAGAGTCGACGTATCATGTGGTCGTACCCGCCCATGAGAATAATACGCACATTGGTTATCTGGAATTTGCTATTTTGAGTGACTATTTTTTATATGAAATTGAGGAGTTTTCAGGCTTAAAAGGATACGTGCTCTCTCCATTTAAGACTACTGTCTTTGATGATAAACACCTTAAAAACCTAAGTCTTACTCACGGTGACATTTCTCATTCGCAAGGTAAAACCTTTATTACCCATGCGATTCAACTGATAAGCCATACGAAGCTATGCGACAGCCAATTACTCTTTTTTCAAGATATCAGTGACCAACAAGAAAAACTTCTTCATGCCATTTACGAGGCTTTTTTCCTTTCTCTAGGTCTTTTAAGTGTGATCATAATCGCACTTCATTATGGGTTTGAAGTTCTGATTCGTCGTCTTGAAGAGAGTGAAACATCGCTTAGATTTCTTAATCATACACTAGAAGAACGGGTGAGCCAAGAGATTGCAAAACGTTATAAAAATGAACAAATGTTAATGCACCAAAGCCGACTCGCTAGCATGGGAGAGATGATCGGCAATATCGCCCACCAATGGCGCCAACCCCTGACCGAACTAGGAGCCACACTGGTCAATCTCTCCTTTTTACATGATCTAGGCAAACTCACCACCCAAAATTTGAATGAGAGGCTGAGTAAAGCTGAGGCACTCATTTTGTACATGTCAAAAACCATCGACGATTTTCGTAACTTTTTTGCCAGCGATACCCAAGAGGAGCTCTTTTGTGCGTATGAGGCGATCCAAAAAGCGCTGATGCTGATCGAATCGGCACTCAAAAACAACCATATCACCTTACATGTAGAGGCACAACACAGCTGCCTCATCAAAGGCTACCCCAGCCAATTTGCCCAAGCCATCCTTAACATCATCGGCAATGCCAAAGATATCTTACTCGAACGAGCAATCCAAAACCCGACCATCACCATCACCCTTACATGTAAAGAGGAGGAGACCCTGATTCGCATCAGCGATAATGGAGGGGGGATTAGCATCACGCCTATTGAGAAGATCTTTGAGCCCTACGTCAGCACCAAGCATGCCACTTCGGGGACGGGGATCGGGCTGTATATGAGCAAAACCATCATCGAAAAAAACTCCAAAGGAAGTTTGCGCGCCTACAATTCCAACGAAGGTGCCGTCTTTGAAATCCTCTTCGCCTAATTAAAACCATCTCCCTATTTTCTCCCTACTTCCTGTTAGGATGTCACAAATTATCCTAAAGGAGTGTTGGATGGACAATACAAAACCCTTACCCAACAGACGTGCTTTTGTGAAAAAAGCCTTGTTGGGCTTAGCCGCTCTTGGTACCACGACCCAAGCCCAAGCATTTAGCCTCACCAATCCCGGACGTGACGCCAAAGACCCCCGCCACATCGGTCAAAAAGGGAAACGCTTTGGCATGGTGATCGATCTTCGAAAATGTGTAGGCTGTCAAGCGTGTACCTCTGCATGTAAAAACGAGAATAAGGTCCCCAAGGAGAAGTTTCGCACCTATGTCCCTGAGTATGAACTAGGCGCGTTTCCCACTGTACGCAAAACCTTTCTCCCTCAGTTGTGCAACCACTGTGCAGAGCCTTCGTGTGTGAGTGTCTGCCCTACGGGTGCGACCTTTGCCCGTGAGGATGGGATCGTCGTGGTGGACAGTGAGATCTGTTGGGGATGCGGATACTGCATCAATGCCTGCCCTTATGACAAGCGCTTCTTCAACCCCATCACCTACGTGGCGGACAAATGTACGTTGTGTGCGCACCGTTTGGATGCGGGGTTGCTACCTGCTTGCGTGGAGAGTTGTGTTGGAGGTGCGCGCATCAGCGGTGATTTTAACGACCCCCACTCTGAAGTCTCAAAACTCTTAGCACAATTTCCTGCCAATGTTCTCAAACCCTCAAGTGGCAACCAACCTAGAGTCTTTTATATCGGGCTTAGTGGGGAGATACAAGGCTTGCCTTTTTCACTAGGTTCCCTCGATGATCACGTCAAAAAAATCAACGGCGACACTCGTAAAGAGTGGACAAGCAAAGGAGTATAAGATGGATTTAGGCTCTGTTATCACCACCCTCTCAACGATCACACCCGATCGTCCATGGGGAATCGATATCCCCAACTATTTTTGGTTTACCGGTAGCTCTGCAGCGGCGTTTATCATCTCAAGTTTTGCACACGTCTTTGGCATGAAAGAGTACAAGCCTATCGCTGGCTTTTCACTGCTGTTGGCTTTTGTCCTTTTGGTGGCAGCACCACTCAATCTCATCGACGACCTGCGCCAACCCGGCCGTGTCATCAACTTTTTTCTCTATGGTTGGGAAAATTTTGCGACCAGTCCGATGAAATGGGGCGTACTCTTGTTGATCGCCTATCCTGTGCTCATCTTAGCCGAAGCCTATGTGCTCTACCGTCCTTTCTTTGCCAAAAACAGTGCCACCCCTCGCACACCTGAAGAGGAGGAGAAAGACCATCGCTTAGGCGTCGTCCTAGGAGCGATCGGTATCCCCTTAGCGCTGAGTGTGCATGGGTATACCGGCTACATCCTAGGGGCGGTGCATGCGATCCCCCTTTTCCATACCCCATTGATGCCTATCTTGTTCTTAGCCTCCGCGATGGTTTCAGGAACGGGATTGTTGATCTTGCTTTTGCCCCTCTTTCAAAAGTTTTTCACCCCTTTTAAAAGAGTAGATCATGCGATGATTGTGCGCTTGGCAAAATTGTTGGCGTGGTTTATCGTCATCGATTTGGTTATTCGCTTCTTTTGGCTCACCTTTGCCATCACCTTCAACAGTGAAGAAAAGTATGCCCTCACCCTCTTTTTTGGGGAGCATTTTTGGGAAGTTGTGATCGTCGAATACCTCCTGTGTCTACTGTTACCAATGCTCATAGGCTTTAGCAAGCGTCTCTCAGCCAACTTCATACTCGTGCTCTTTGGCGCACTTTTGTGTGCAGTGGGTGTGTGGCTCTTTCGTTGGAATACGGTCATCGGGGGTCAAACCATTGGTAAAACGACACCTTTTTTACTCGAATATCACCCCCACCTCATGGGTCCTGATAGCCTCTTCTCGATTGTTGCCAACTGGAGTTTGCTCGTCGCACTGATCGCCTTTGTGATGCTACTCTTTCCATGGGATAAAGAGATGGCAACCCACTACACCACCAACAAGGAGCTCTAAAGATGGAATCATCACGCAGAAAATTTTTAATGGGAACAGGTTTAGCAGCCGGCGGTGTCTCTTTGTTTGGATACGCTGATACACTCAAACACACCCTCTTACTCAAAGACAGAGGCGAGTCCTCTAAAGATAGCATCTACGGCAATGCTGAAGCCCCAGAGTACGCCATCAAGGAAGAGGCTCTCACGCTCAATGGAAACTTTACCCTCATCCCCAGTGTCTGCAACGGCTGCACCACACACTGCTCTGTTAGGGTCAAGGTCGATGCCAAAGATGGACGTGTAGTTCGAGTCTTTGGAAATCCTTACAGCCTGCTCTCCTCTGATCCATGGCTCCCCTACAAAACGCCTCTAAAAGAGAGCTACAAAGCCCTCTCCAATTGGCATGAGAAAGGACTGCATACACGCTCCACTGTCTGTGCAAGGGGCAATCTAATCCATGAAAAACTAAACGACCCTTTTCGCGTCACAACCCCACTGAAACGTGTAGGCAAACGCGGGGAAAATCAATGGCAAAGCATCTCGATTGAGCAGCTGATCCGTGAGATCACCGAGGGGGGAAACCTCTTTGGAGAGGGGATGGTTGAGGGGATCAATGCTTTTAATGACACCAAAACCCCGATCGATCCTCAAAACCCTGATTATGGTCCCCTTAGCAACAAACTGTGTGTGATAGGTACCGCCAATGAAGGGCGTCAAAACTACATGGTACACCGCTTTGTGATGGCATTTGGAACGGCAAACTACATGGGACATACAGCCGATTGTGGTCTTTCGATGCGCGCAGGTGAAGCCGCTTATCTCAATGACTTTGTCGGCTACCCTCACCTTAAGCCCGATTTTGAAGAGTGCCACTACTTGCTCAACATCGCCACAGCACCCGCACAAGCAGGCAATCCATTTAAACGCCAAGCCAAACTCTTAGCACATGCTCGCACCGAAAAAGAGCTGCGCTACACCACCGTAACTCCCGTACTCACCAATGCTGATGCTCTAGCTGCTGGAGGGCGTTCACGATGGGTGCCCATCCAACCCGGTGGCGATCTAGCTCTGGTGATGGGGATGATCCGTGTCATCATAGAAGAAGAGCGTTTTAATGCACCTTATCTTCGCATCCCCTCCGAAGCCTCCCAAATCAAACTGGACGATGTCAGCCACACCAATGCCACCCACCTCGTAATCGTAGAGGGAGACAAAGAGGGCTTTTTCTTAGTCGATGATGCCAAAGTGCCTTTGGTCATCGACACAAGCGATGGCATTCTTAAAAAAGCCACAGACGTCTTGCAAGCGGATCTCTTTTTTGAAGGAGAGGTTCATGTAGGGCAAACTCTCTACCGTGTGACGACCAGTTTCAACCTCCTCAAAGAGAGTGCCAATGCCTACACGCTTGAAGAATATGCACAACACAGCGGGATCGATGCAAAACAGATCCGTGAATTGGCATTAGAATTTACCTCATTTGGACGTGCTGTGGCTACTGACTGCCATGGGGGCACGATGCACACGACTGGATTTTACACGACCTACGCCATCATGATGCTCGGAGCCCTTGTGGGCAATCTCAACCACAAAGGGGGGATGAGTGCTGGTGGTGGAAAGTTTAAAGACTACAACGGTGTGCGCTACGATCTTTTGGCATTTGATGGCAAAAACAAGCCTAAAGGAACGCGTCTGGATCGTGCGCGAAAAGCGTATGAAACCAGTACCGAGTTTAAACAAAAGATTGCCCAAGGTGTTAGCCCCTATCCGGCTAAAGACAACTGGTTTCCTTTTACCAACGCTTTGCAAACTGAGATCATCTCCAGTAGTGCCAATGGCTATCCTTACAAAATGGGGGCTTTGATCAGCTGGAATGCGAACTTTGTCTATGCCCAAAGCGGGAGCGAGCACCTCATACCCCTGTTAAAAGACCCTAAAAAAGCCGTCCCCCTCTTTATCGCTATCGATCCATTCATTAATGAGACCAGCCGCTTTGCAGATTACATCGTGCCCGATTCGGTTTTGTTTGAAACGTGGGGCGTGGTCTCGCCATGGTCAGGATTTGTCACCAAAGCCAACCATGTCCGTTTTCCCATCGGTACATCCCCCAATGCCACCTTTGCCAACGGTGAGCCCATCAGCATGGACAGCTTCATGATCGAACTGGGCAAAGCACTCAAACTCAAAGGCTTTGGCAAAGATGCCCTACGTGGTAAAGATGGACAGAAGTATGCTTTTGACAAACCGGAAGATTTTTACCTACGGGCTTTTGAAAATGTCGCTATGGATGGCAAAGTACCTGCACCCGAGATCAGTGATGAAGAGATCGCTCTTTGCGGGATAGCGGGGTATGTGCCCTCACTACAACGTATCTGTGGGGAAAATTGGCGACGGGTGGCTTATGTGATGAGCCGTGGTGGACGTTTTGCAGACAAACCCACCGCTTATGATGGGGTGAAGATGACCTCCTCTTACAAAAAAACGATCGCCATCTACAATGAAAAAGTAGGCACATCGCACAATGCGCTAAGCGGTGAACGCTACAGTGGAGTACCCCGTTTCTATCCAGCTAGATTGTGTTCAGGCAAGCCCATCGCTCCTTTACAAGAGGGTTTAGATCTTTTGGCGTTTAGCTACAAATCCAACGTCCTCTCGCAAGCCACTGCAGCGTTAGAAAACCTACGAGAGATCCGCTACACCACCTACATCGATCTCAACACCCAAACTGCCAAACGCTATGGTATCGCCCATGGCGACCTGGTACGTATTCACTCCGCACAAGCGAGCATTGAGGGCGTTGTACGTCTGCGCGAGGGCGTACACCCTAGGGCTATCGGGATTGAACACGGCGGGGGAAGAGAGGGAGAAGGTGCGATCACGCTAGAGATCGATGGAGTAAAGCTACAAGGGAAAATCGCCCGTAAGAGTGGTACCGCACTCAATAAAATCGGTCTAAAAGACCCCACCCGTCTAGGTACGGCAACGCTAGCAGATTTTGCAGTAGGCTCCAACGCCAGACAAGCCATCGCTGTACGCATCGAAAAGATCTAAACACGCATACCTTACATGTAAGGCTATACAGCTTTACATGTAAGTCTTTATAAATTAATAACTCTTCTTTAACACCTATTTAACAATAAGATAATATGATTACAATTATCATTAAATTCTTACTAGGCTTTAGATGAGGATCGGGTACTTTGGCACATAGGTACAAAACACGACATGGTTCTTAAGAATTGCTTAAAGTCACTATAGAAGCTGCCACCTTTACTTATTTGGACTAAAAGCG
>SABC01000076.1 GCA_009929175.1 Bacteroidia bacterium
AAAACTGCGTTGCACAAGGCGGCATGGCCCCCAGGCAGAAGGAGCCGCCGTAATCTCTGCAAACGCCTAGAAATGAACGGAAAGACGCAACACGCACAGCCTCTGTAAGTTGTTAATTTATCCGAGGGATGCATCCCGCCCCTGGGCAGAGGGAGCCGCCTAGGGCTCTGCAACCATCTGAAAATGAACGGAAGGCTGCAACAAACTAAGCCTCTGAGAGTTGTTAGTTTATCCGAGGGATGCAGCCCCCAAAAGTGGCGTGGGGTGCGGGTTTCTGGTGATTTTTTTATATTTTTGGTATTACTTGACTTAAACTAGACTATTAATATGAAAGGCGAAGTGTGTCCAAACCATAAGGGTTGCCAGGTTATAAACATTGAGGGGTTTGTGGAGAGTGCCGGTATGAGGGATTTTTACATCTCAAATTTTTGTGAGGCGAGCCAGGATAAGTGGTCTGAATGCAAGCGGTTTCAAACTAAAAGAGCGCTTGCATTTTGTCCTGACTTTGTTTTACCGGATTCGAACTTAACATTAGATGAAATAATTGATAAAATTGAAACTGAATTTTAAACTATGGCAACAATCGAAATTGAAAACAGAACATTTGAAGTAGACGGAGATGGCTTTTTGGTAAATCCGGAAATCTGGAACGACGAGGTGGCAACATTATTTGCGAAGCTGGACGGTATTGACCCCATGACAGAGAAACACTGGGCAATTGTAAGGTTTATCCGCAAAAATTATGAAGAGAAGGGGAATGCACCTATGATCAGGAGCATCTGCCAGGAGACCGGAATCAAGTTGAGGGAGATCTACGAATTGTTCACTTTGGGTCCGGCACGCGGAGCCTGTAGGATTGCCGGGCTTCCCAAACCAGACGGTTGCGTTTAAAGTTACAGCTATGGCCTGGTATATCTGTCTGACCTACATTTCTTTGTTGGTCTGTTTATCAAGTCTTCTTTACCATTTCGTAAAGATTGTAAAACTTGGAAATCCAAATGATTTGTCAACCCCGTCGGGTAATGCCCGGGAGGCAATGCTTTATTCTTTCATTGGGGCAATGAGCCCGACCAAGAAGGAGTCAGCTTACCTCCACCTGCCCACTTATGCGGCAGGGTTGTTGTACCATATGGGTACTTTCCTCTGCATAGCATTGCTAATAGCTGCACTTGTTAATCTGCAATTTCCGCAGGTTGTCAATTGGGTGCTTTCGGCTGCACTTGTTGTCTCTTTTGCCAGTGGTGTGGCTATCCTGGTAAAAAGGATGTTCTCTAAGGAGCTCCGGCAACTCTCAAATCCTGATGATTTTATCTCCAATATTCTGGTGACTTTGTTCCAGGTGGCAACGGCCGTGTACCTTTTGGGCGGCGCTCCGGAAGCAGTTTTTGCAAACGCCACCACCTCTGCAGGCCTCACCGCCTCATCAGGCCTCACCGCAGCCGACTTTGCAGGCGTCACTGTCACAGCCTCTGCAATTACCTCTGCTTATTTTATAACAGCCAGCCTGTTGCTGCTATACATGCCGGTAGGTAAACTCAAACATGCAGTTTACTTTTTTGCCGCACGTTACCACTTGGCGTTTTTTTACGGCCGCAGGAATGTTTGGCCACCAAAGATCAAATGATGGAAAGGATTACAGATCAACAAATAGAGAAAGGGTTACAAATGCTAAGGAGTTTGCAGGATGGCAAGCTCATTACCCATGTGAACAGCTGCGTCCACTGTGGACTGTGCGGCGAGAGTTGCCTTTACTACCTTGCTAATAAAGAGGCCAAGTTTTTGCCGGCCATGAAGGTAGACCTGGTAAGCTCGGTCTACAAACGCTACTTTACGTTTACGGGCAGAGTGTTCCCTAAGCTGATCAATGCCAGGGACCTGGACCAGGAGACGACAGAGGAGATGGTGGACCTCCTGTTTGGAGCATGTACCATGTGCGGAAGGTGCAACATTCACTGTTCCATTGGTGTGGATATCGCTTTCTTGGTAAGGACAGGGCGTATGATGCTCACAGAGATGGGTTTGACTCCGGCAACGCTCCAATCCACTGTTAATGCGGCCCTTACAACCGGCAACAATATGGGAATCACCAAGGAGGAATTTGTAGATACATTGAATTGGCTCGAAGAGGATCTGCGAGAAGAGGTAAACGACCCCGAGGCATCGATTCCGCTAAATGAAAAGGGCAAGAAGCTTATGTACACTCTCAACCCGCGCGAACCCAAGTTTTTCCCGCTTTCAATCTCTGCAATGGCCAAGGTTTTCTATGCTGCAAAGGAGAGCTGGACACTTTCTACAGAAATGTACGACGTAACCAATTATGCATTCTTCTCGGGTAATCCAAAGGAAGCCAAGGTTATAGCCGACAGAATGCATGCCGAGTTCAAAAGCCTGGGCGCAAAGGAGCTGGTACTTGCAGAGTGCGGCCACGGCGACAGGGCTTACCGTTGGGAGGCTCCCAACTATATGAAAACCAAACTGGACTACAAGGTATATACGTCGGTGGAGCTGTTGGCTGACTATATAAAAAGCGGACGGATAAAAGTAGATAAGGAAAAAATCAAGCAGAGGGTTACTCTGCACGACCCTTGCAACCTTGCGCGAAACGGAGGTGTTGTGAGCGAGCAGAGGTATGTTTTGAGCCAGACGGTCTCAGATTTTGTGGAGATGACCCCGCACGGGATAGACAATCTGTGTTGTGGAGGTGGTGGCGGTCAACTTGCAATGAGTGAGTACAATGAGAGGAGGATGAAGATCGGCAGGCTCAAGGCCGACCAGATCAGGAATACAGGCGCCCAGATTGTGGTGACTCCTTGCCACAATTGTGTGGACCAGCTGTCGCAGCTGAATTCATTTTACAAACTTAATGTTCAAATAAAGACATTGGCCGAAATTGTGGCTGATGCATTAATCATCGACTAAACTTAACAAACATGAACGACATTATTTATCTTGACAACTCGGCAACCTCTTTTCCCAAGCCCGAAGAGGTTTACTCATTCATGAACAGTTTTTACCGTAAGCGGGGTGTGAGTCCCGGCCGTACAGGCTTTGACGCAGCAATTGAGACCGAGGAGATGGTTTCCGGCACCCGGAGGATGCTGATGGAGCTGTTTAATGGTGACGGAGATCCCAATAGGTTGACATTTAGCTATAATGCAAGTGATTCATTGAATATGATCATCCAGGGTCTTGCCAGGAAAGGCGATCATGTGATTTCTACAATGTTGGAACACAACTCGGTACTACGCCCTCTGCACCACCTGGAAATGGACGGGACAATTGAGGTTACCTATGTTCCCTTTGACAGCCGCACAGGTTATGTGAACCCCGATGATATCAAAAAGGCTATCAAAAAGAATACGAGGATGGTAGTGATGAATCACTGTTCCAATGTTATAGGTACGGTTCAGCCGGTTGGTGAGGTTGGCAAAATTTGCAAGGAGGCCGGAGTCTTGTTTGTGGTTGATGGTAGCCAGAGTGCCGGAGCTGTCGAGGTGGACATGCAGAGGATGGGTATAGATGCTTTTTGTTTTACCGGGCACAAATGTTTGATGGGCCCAACCGGGATCGGTGGTTCTTATGTGATGAAGGGGGTTGAGGTAAGGCATACCCGGTTTGGCGGCACAGGAGTACGCTCTGCACAAAAGACCCACCTGGACGAATATCCCTACCGCTTGGAGTGCGGGACCTTGAACCTGCTGGGTGTAGCCGGCCTGCATGCCGGAGTAAAGTGGATCCTCAATGAGGGTATCGCCAACTTGCATAACAGTGAGATGGATTTGTGGGAGAGACTTGTGAACGGGGTTAAGGATATTGAAAATGTCACTACTTACTGTGCATTGGGCAGAGAAAACAAGAATCCGGTGCTAAGCCTTAATGTTAAGGGCTTTGAATCGGGTGACGTGGGTACCATGCTCGATGTGGATTACAATATTGCTTGCCGTACCGGTTTGCAGTGTGCCCCAAAAGTGCACGAAGTTATCGGCACCGATAAGATACATGGAACGGTACGCCTGAGCATCGGTGCATTCACCACCCAGGAGCACGTAGACAAAGCCATTCAGGCAATCAAAGAAATCGCCTCCCTCCGCTAAACGGCAGCAGCCCAAGATGCATCCCTCGGATAAATTAACAAGCCGTTGCCTTGCAGAGGCTTGTAGCTTGCGGGATTGATCCCTCGGATAAATTAACAACTGCTTGCCCTGTAGAGGTTTACAGCTTTACGATGATTTTCAAGACTTTACGGAGCAACACAAGCTGCATCCCTCGGGTAAATTAACATGTTGCTGCCTTGCAGAGGCTTGCAGCTTCTAGCTCATTTTCAGGTCTTTGCGAGATGAATCTTTCGGATATATTAACGACATTTTGGTATGCAGATTATTTGCCGGCGGACTGTTTCATTCCTCGGATAAAGTAACATATTGTTGAAAATGAATGCTTTTTTGCATCTTGCACATTACTAGAGAGTTGTTAATTTATCCGAGGGATGCATTGTTAAAATTTAAAAAAAATAAAGTATATTTGTTAATAACAACTATTTAATGATGAGGTATTTATATTTATTTGTTTTAATACTCATTTTTTTCTCATGTGACGGGAACCAGCGAGATGTAAAGGAGCCTACTCCTAAATACAGTGTAATTGATGTGGGAAGTAGTGTTGGTAAAGGAAGGGTTGTAAAGCTCTCAGAGGTCGCATCCGATATTAAATATATCCCACTGGAGACAGAAAATAATTCTCTGGTAGGTTCGTATCCATTAGCATTTTATGAAAACGATAGGATATATATTCGTTTCTCCAAAATCATTAAGGTATTTGACAAATCGGGGAAATTTCTCTTTGCTTTTGACAGGCACGGCGGAGGTCCGGAAGAATATCCGGCCTCCAGTTTGGTTGAAATAGAACATGGTTCGGGGAATTTTAGAGTTGAATATCAAAATGGGAGTAATACGATTGTCAAAACCTATTCCAGGGAAGGCGAGTTTATAAAGGATTATACTTTTCCGGGTATAACACGGATATCAAAAACAATTAAAATAAATCCAAATCTTTTCATGTCGCAATTTTCTCATATAGATAATGAGGAGCAAGAATATATTGGTTTCATGTATGATTCGCTTTGCAATATTGATGCAAATATACCAACTCCGGTAGTTTTAAAGAATTATAAGACAGATGGCGACCAGACAATAAAAATAGGCAACAGGAGAATCTATATGTCCGGTATCACAATACATTCCTATTTACATTCATTTAAAAACACACCGAGAATTTACACATTTTTGGCAGATACAATCTATACATACAACAGAGATAGTGGATTTGTACCTGTGTATGCACTTGATTACGGAAAGTATATGAATGAAAAGGTCTCCCTTTTGGATGTTGGACCGATAACGGGAAAATTTATAAATATTTCACCATGGTTGTACATAGAAACCGAAAACTTCCTTTTGTTGAATTTTATTTTGAGAGAATTTGCCCATGAGCCATTTGTAGGGAAGACTATCCAAAACGTCGGGAAAATGCGGGAAAGGAGAGACTCATACGGGTTGTATAATAAGATAAGCGGGGAATTTACATTGCTTAACCATCCGATTAAAGGCATTCCCGGCTTCAAGGACGATATCCTAAAAGGACCACCTTTTATACCCCAGTATATGTCAGAAGACAACTACGCTGTTAATTTATTTCACCCTGATGAACTTATAGATTATGTGGCAAAAAACCATGTCTCTCCTGAATTAAGCAAAATTGCCTCTACCCTTAAGGAGTCGGATAACCCAGTTGTGGTATTGGTAAAACTAAAATAGACAGGATAATCAAAGATAACCCAAATTATGAATTCATCTTTTATTGCGACCAAATAGCTCCTGATGATACAACTGAATTTAAACAACTACTGGCTCGTTATAATTGTCGGTTTACTGTAATACTAGATTTTAATGATGATCTTTATAAGCTAAATAAAAGGATATTAAATCCAGTTAACAATGGAAGACTGTCAAAAATTTCCTTGATATGTGATCAAGATAACCGGGTTTTGGATTATGCCGTAATCGGAACATCCATGAGCTTCTTTGACAAGGTTTTTGCTAAGTACAGATAGGTAAAATTTAAATAGCCAACTAATATAAATATTCTTTTACACTTAAAATTATTTTGTTTATGAAAAGAAAAAACATATCTATGCTTTTAGCAGTAACGCTGGTAAATTTTTGTTTAATTTATCTGTTTTCCATTGATACTTCCGCCAACACCACTATGTCTGGAAATTGTTATCAAACAATGGGATATTGTGATGCTTGGACTATAAACTACAGTTGCGTTAAAAGAGTGACTTCAGAACGATGCAGATTGTACGCTTGTGAGGATTGTGGCCTTGCTGATAAAGAGAAAGAAATTAATCCATAATATATATTACATAATACACAATATGAAAAAGTTGACTATTTTTTCATTTTAAATATTTTATTATATAATTATGAAGAGATCATTTTATACTTTTTTCCTGCTTCTGCTTTTTTCCTGCAGACAATCATCAGACACTACAGAGGTTGTCAAATTTTTAATGCCAACTCAGGAAGGATTGACAAACTTCTTGGATAAGGTTCGGTTTATTAGACTGATACCCTTAAATGACAGTTCATTAACTTATTTTGGAAACGATCCGGATATATTCTATGATAAGCAGGAGTTTTATATCGCAGATAAAAATGGCAATGGCAAGGTATACCGGCTCAATAACAACGGTAATCTTATATCAATCATTGGAGAGAAAGGGAGAGGTCCAAATGAGTACTTGGATATAAAGAATATTCAGGTAGAAGGCGACACTGTTTATATATTTTCTTCTCCCAATATTACAATAAGTAAGTTTCTAACCGACGGATCATTCATCTCCAAAAATACCATTGATATAAATGCACAACAAGCAATTGTACAAGATACAAAATTAATTGCATATGCCGGATTCGGAATGGAGGTCCCTTACCGTTATATAATATTAAATGATCAAAAGATCAAGTACTTATTAAAATCAAAAGAGAAAGTGATGAGCTTTTCTGAAAACACAAATGTATTTTACAAAAACAATAAGGATTTGTTTGCAAGGGAAGCATATAGTAACATCATATATAGGTATGCTGATGATTTTATACCCTATTTGACGTTTGACTTTGGGAAGTATAATATACCTGATGACTTCTTTGCTTTTGGGGATAGTTTTGTAGCTTCGGAATTCTTGTTTAAAAGAGAATATGCCCTGACAAGGAAATATTTTGAAAGTGACTACATGAGAGTCCTTGAAACACTAGTCAGCACAAAGAATGGCCCAATGTTCACCTATGGATTTAACATGAAAAATGATGACCACCAATGGATTTGGTTTTCGATGGGAGATGTGAGGAAATCTGCATTTGTAAATTCTTTAAAAGAGATATCTGAAAACCGATTGTATTTCCTGCTAGATCCTTCAGGTTTGGAATATTTGCCTAAAGATATATACAACAAGATATTGAATAAAGATGTTTTAAACAATACCGAGGAGAACAGTAATTATATTATTGCTGAATTTTTAATAAACTTGTAATAATAAGCTACTCTCAATACAACGATTGATCCCTCGGATAAATTCACATATGCCTGCCTTGCAGAGGTTTGCAGCTTTCCGGTTATTTTCAAGCACTTGCAGGATTAATCCTTCGAACTGTTTCATCCCTCGGATAAATTTTCATATTATTGAAAATGAACGTGGTCTCACAACCTGCACATTATATGAGAGTTGTAATTTTATCCGAGGGATGGAACCGGCCCCTAGGCAAAAGGATACGCCGTGGTCTCTGCAACAATCTGGAAATGAACGGGAGGCCGCAACATTCACAACCTCTGCAAGTTGTAAATTTATCCGAGAGATGTAACCAATGGGCAGCTATAGATTGCTGGAAATGATCGGGAAGCTGCAACGCACAGATTATGTGTGTGTTGTAAATTTATCCGAGAGATGAATCCAGTTTTTTTACCTTTGTGGGCATGAACATACGTGAATTTATAGGCGGGGTGGTGGTGAGGCTTGCTGGGGTTTATCCTGCGCAAGAGGCTAAGGCCATGGCAATTCGGTTGTTGCAGCATTATTGCGGGTATAGCAGCTACGAGCATATTGTGGAGCCGGACAGGGTAATTGATACTGTACAGGTTGTGCAACTTGAGGATGCTGTCAGGCAGTTGGAAAAGTCTCGCCCTTTGCAGTATATAATTGGTTGGCAGGAGTTCTGCGGGCTTAAGATGGAGGTGGAGGAGGGGGTTCTCATACCCCGTCCAGAGACTGAGGAGTTGGTAATGTGGGCAGAGGAGTTCTATAAGGAACGAGCCTTGGTGAAGCAGCACGAGAGAAAGTTTACCACACAGGATGAAAAAATAAGGATCCTGGATG
>SABC01000013.1 GCA_009929175.1 Bacteroidia bacterium
AGCGGTTTTGACGAAGAGTTTGCGGTTAACAGCCGAGGACTGTTTGACGACCGCAGGGAGGAGTTCCGCAGGCCCGCAAAAAACGAGGAAAAGAGCGTTGAACAAAAACTGCGTTGCACAAGGCGGCATGGCCCCCAGGCAGAGGGAGACGCCGAGGGCTCTACAACCACCTGAAAATGAACGGAAAGCCGCAAAGCGCACAGCCTCTGCAAGTTGTTAATTTATCCGAGGGATGCATCCCGCCCCCGGGCAGAGGGAGCCGCCGAGGGCTCTACAATAATTTATCCGAGGGATGCACCCCGCCCCCAGGCAGAGAGATACACGGCGGTCTCTGTAACCTTTTGAAAATGAACGGGAAGCTACAACGAGATGAACCTCTGCAAGTTGTTAATTTATCCGAGGGATGCACCCCGGCTGGCAAGCCGCAACAAGCAAAGCCTCTGCAAGTTGTTAATTTATCCGAGGGATGCTACAATGAGGGTGCGGATGAGGGTGTCGGAGAGGAAGAGGTTGTGGGGTGGGATTTGGATGTGGGTGGGTGTTTGGTGAAGGTGGCGTTGTTCCAGGAGGGTGTGTAGGTTAGTTTTGAATTCGGCAATTTGCGGGGTGGTTTGAGCACTGTCGGATGACCCTGCATAATTGTCGAGGAGCCGGGAGAGTTCAAGGGTTTCCATACCCTTTACAGTACGTAACGACAGCATTATGAATTCGTTGAGGTGGTCACGCAGAGAAAGTAGTTCACTCTTGAACCCACGTATGCCCTGACCCCACCCTAAAATGTATTTGTTGATGCCCTTGTCGTTCCACTCCCGGCAAACACCATCAAAAGTGTGAGCAGAGGGGCCAAAGCCAAAGTAAGGGGTAAAGTCCCAATAGGAGCTGTTGTGGCGGGACTCGAAACCTGGTTTGCAAAAACTGGAGACCTCGTATTGCACATAACCCGCCTGAGAGAGCAGCTCCTGCAACAAAGCATACTGGCTGTTGGAACCCTCATCGGGCATAGGGTCATAACTCCCGTCCATATAGCTCCGATATAACTTGGTTCCCTTTTCTATACCAAGCTGATAACACGATAAATGCTCCGGAGAAAGTTCGATGGCCAGCTCAATGTTGCGCCTCCACTCCTCAGTCGAAAGCGATTCAAACCCAAAGATGAGGTCGATACTGATATTGCGGAAACCGGCCTTTCTTAAATTGCCAAAAGCCTCCAAAGCCTTTGCAGAGTTGTGCCGCCGGTTCATCCAGGAGAGATGTGCATCATTAAAAGACTGTACCCCGAGGCTCACCCTGTTGAACCCCAAAGAAAATAAATCACGGGCATAGCCAAGTGAAACATCATCGGGATTGAGCTCAACAGTGATTTCGGGAGATGCCATAAGAGAAACGGAATCAGAAGCTGGAGGAGCTACCTCGGAAACCGACACAGGGTAACGGGAAAGAACCGATTCCAGAATCCGCCCCAGTTGACCGGCAGAGAGAACCGAAGGAGTGCCCCCGCCAATATAAACCGTACCAACCTTAAAGCCCTTTTGGATAAAAGAGACCGAACGAACGACAATCTCGGCAACCAATGCCTCCGTGAACCCATCCCTCTTACCCAACATAGTTGTCGAGTAAAAGTCACAGTAGTTGCAAAACTGCGAACAAAAAGGAATGTGTATGTAGATACCGGCCACCGGGACCACTATCTTAACAGCAAGTCGGCAGAACCAAGCAGAGACTCTTCGGTATAGACATCCACGTTGTATACACCCTTCACAAACGAAACGTTGCTGGCAAAGAAGATACAAACCTCAAGTTCACTGCCCTGGTAATCCACCTCCCTCACAGCCGAGTAGATCATCTGTTCACCTGCAGAGGTAAAGATTTGCTGCTGGGAATTTGTCATAAGGATACCATCGGGACCCTTGATACGGATGTATATTCTCCTTGGACCTTTTACTGCAATAGAGTTTTCCACAAGGTGGAGGCAAGTCTTGAGTTTTGCAGCCCTGCTGCTCCGATCGGTATCGGCATCGCGGGAGTTGATTGCAGAAAGGATAAAACCACGCCCTTTGAGTACCGAACCAACCTCAACCTTTTTGGCATACTCGTCAGTAGTAGTCCTCAGCTCATCGTAACGTTGCCTTGTGGCACGCGCCTGCTCCTGGGCTTGGGCAGCATCCTTACGCAACGAAACAGTAAGGGTGTTGAGCGAATCTATCTGCTGTATATAGCTCCTCATAATGGACCTTAAGGTGCCGAGCTCCTTTTCGTACTGGCGGATCTGAGTCCTGTTGGTCGCTTCGGTCTTCTTAACACGCTCGATCAGCTGGTCCACCTTTTCGCGCTCGCGTACCAACTCTGCATTGAGACTATCGTTATTGGTGTTGAGCACCTCGTAATCATCCCTGAGCTGGATCATCTGCACAGTAAGCTGTTCCTTTTCCACTGTGAGATCCTTGATCATGCCGCTCCTGTCTATCCAGATCCAGGCAAGCACTGCAGCAAGCACCACAGCCACACACGCCATCACTATCACCAATACCTTCAAATTCTTTTCGTTTCCCATATCTAAAAATTTTTCTTTGCTTTGCATCCAATAACGAACCCTACAAAAATATAAATTTTCTGCCATATAGGAGCAGATAATTTTATAGCTTTGTACCTAGTAAAACCAATAACCTTAATATTATAACCTTATGGGATCCAGTTTTGACTTTCGGAAATATGCAGGCAGAGCAATAAAATACCTGATCTACCTCGTGATTGTCTTTGCGTTAGTGATAGGAATCTTCTCCCTCACTTCCAACCAAAGCTTCAGCTTTTACAACCTGTTCCGCCCCGGCACCGGGATCCAGATCGTAGTCTTCCTGGTTGCTATGTCCCTAATCTACCCTCTTTTCGGATATTCCTCCAAAAAAGTATACCTCAACAAAAGTTACGATGAGGATAAGAAAACCATAATCGACATCTTTCTCACCAACAGGTACAAGATTGACTGCGAAGGGGCAGATTTTATCAAGTTCCGCCACACATCAATATTCATAAGGACAATGAGAATGTTCGAAGACACAATTACAATGGACTTTTCCGACAACCCCATCAAACTGGAAGGGCAGAGAAAAGATGTGTACAGGATTGCCCGGATGATTGAATACGCAGTAAGGAACGACCGCAACGACGAATAACCCTACCTGTCGTATGCATCGGAATCCCACACAGGTTCCGAAATAATTGCCTCTCTTTCCAGACGGAATGAGAGGTAAGTTATTTTAATACCCTGCCCAAGGAACACCGACTCGTAACGGGTCCTGATGGAGAGCAGGTCATCGGCCCTGCCGCTTCCGTAGATATCGTCATTGGCCTCAATCAGCTCCAGGTTGTTTTGACGGACCAGCTCTAAGGTGTAGTTGTGCAGGAATGCACTGTCGGTCTTGAGATGGATTATCCCGCCATCAACAAGGAACTTCTTGTACCTCTCCAGGAAAGGAGGCGAAGTCATCCTTTTGTTATCCCTTTTAATCTGAGGGTCGGGAAAGGTTATCCATATTTCCGAAACCTCATCCGTTCCAAAAACCGACCCAATAAACTCTATCCGGCTCCTTACAAAGGCAGCATTGGGAATCCCCTCGGCAGTAACCGTCTTGGCTCCTCTCCACAGTCTGGCACCTTTGATATCCACTCCTATGAAGTTTTTATCGGGGTATTTGCCGGCCAGGGCAACCGTGTATTCACCTCTTCCGCAACCAAGCTCCAAAACAATCGGTTTTTTATTGCCAAAGTGGTCAATATGCCATCTGCCTTTCATTTTATAATCAACCCCGAACACCTCCTCGAACTCCGGTTGATACAGGCATGCAAACGTTTTGTTCTCTTCGAACCTTCTAAGCTTATCCTTTCCCATTCTGTAATTTGGTAACTACTACCCCCACCGACCCTTTTGGCAGGGATATATCTGTTTTTAGAAAAAATTTCCATTTGCCTTTTTGAGGCATTGAAACCCCCCATCGGTACCTCCAGGAGTAATCTGTCCATATCCCGCTATTGAAAGTCTTTGCCTCAATACCGCTCCGGGTAATCGGTAACATCAAAGTGTCGGAATATTTGTCCCCCGATGGTGTGGTGACAACCATCACAACATCCAAGGAAGATTTCCCGTAACCTTGCGGCAGCCTTGCAAAAAGCGAAAGGTCGTACCGGGACAGGGAATCCTCGCAGAGGTAAGAATCGTAAAAAAAATTGACATCCGATAACCTTTTGCCACCCTCAACACAAGAAGACAACAATCCCAAAAGAATCAGAGCCAAAATGCTATTTTTCCCTATTGTTGTTCCCAGGGCCATTGTTTCCTCTTTTTTTACCTCGGAATCCTTTGTTGTTCCTCCTTTGGGGTTTGTTCTTGGAAGCCCCTCCCTTTTCGTCAAACCTGGAGATGCTGTCTTCCCCTACCGCACTCATGAATTCGGGTAATTTGGCCTCCTTGCGGGGGTTTATGTTTGGAACCACAACCCCTTTGCGGTTTAATCTGATAATCTCAACCACCCTTTGAGCTTCCAGCGGGAACATGTTGGTCATACTGTTCTGCTCATATGAAAACCACATAATCCCCTTTAAGGTATCGGTCTTGACCAGGTAGGCCGGCCCCTCCTCTGTCTCCAGCGGACCCCTGAGATGCGGGATGTTTGTGTGTGCGTCAATGTAGGCAGCAGCCTCGTAATTGATACAACATTTTAGTTTGCTGCATTGGCCTGCAAGCTTTTGGGGGTTCAGGGAAAGATCCTGGGTACGGGCCGCCTGAGTGGTTATGGATTTGAAGTCAGACATATACCTGGAACAGCATAGCTCTTGCCCGCACACACCGATTCCTCCAATGAGACCAGCCTCTTGCCTTGCACCTATCTGCTTCATCTCTACCCTAATACGGAACTCATCGGCAAAACATCTGATCAACTGCCTAAAGTCCACACGTTCATCGGCGATATAATAGAAGATAGCTTTTGTGCCATCTCCCTGGAACTCCACATCGCCAATCTTCATGTTAAGGTTAAGCGAAACAGCTATCTGACGGGACCTTATCATGGTGTAATGCTCACGAGCTATGGCATCCTGCCACCGCTCGATGTCCAAGGCCTTGGCCTTACGGAAAATCTTGCGGAATTCGTAATTGAGTATATCAATCTTGTTCCTCCTGAGCTGGGGCAGCACAACCGGGCCCGAAAGCGTCACAATACCAACATCATGCCCGTTTGCAGCCTCAACCACAACGGTGTCTCCCACCTCTATCCTCTGCCCCGAAGTGTTCCGGAAAAAGAGTTTGCGTGTGTTTTTGAACCTAACCTCAAAAAGGTCTTGGGTAAGTGTATCCGGAATATCTTTGAGCCAGTCATAAACGGTTAGTTTACAACAAGCAGGGTGAAAATCACATTTGAGCTCCCCCTCCGGGGTCCTGTAGGTGACAGCCCCCCTTGAACAATCATATCTTTTATCCTGAGCTTCCATTTTTTATATTATAATTTACAAAGATAGAAAAAAGCGGTTACTAAGGTCGGCAAATATGTATCTGGAATTTACATTCCTGCCGATATCCTCCATTGCACCGTTGATTATGCCCAATGCCCTGCCGTAAAAAGCCGGCTTGAACTTTTGAGCCCAAAATGCACTCTGCTCAATTCCCGAAGGGGGAACATTGGCAATCTCGGGCAACCCTTCGGCAACCATCAGCGCCCTCCGTAAAAATTCGAGGGTATACTCCAGGAATATCTTTTGGTCATCCCTTCGCAAAGTGGCAACCTCTTCCCAAAAAGCGATGGTTTTAGCCAGATCACGGTTGGCACAACCTTCCAAAAGCCTGGTCAGCAAGATATCCATCTGTTGTTGCAGAGCCGATCCCGCTATCAGCTCCCTTGCCTTGCTGAGGCTACCGCCCGACAATTTTGCCCAAAACCCGGCCTCTGCACCAGAAAGGTCGAACTCCTCCATCAGCTCTCCTTCCAGCTGCTCCCTGTCGATTGGAGGGATCCGTATTATCTGGCACCGGGACAGGATGGTGGGGATAATCTTTTCGGGGGAGTGGCTCACCATCAATATATAAGTATCGGCAGGCGGCTCCTCTATAAGCTTCAACAATTTGTTTGCAGCCTCCTGGTTCATTTTTTCGGGAAGCCACACCATCATGAACTTAGGCCCTCCCGAAAAGGATTGCAGGCTGAGTTTCCTGAGGATGAGGGATGCTTCGTAAACCCCGATTATCCCCGATTTGTTCTCGGTCTCTATTGTGTTGTACCACTCCTGTTCTGTGAGGTAAGGGTTGTTTATCACCGCCTCCCTCCACTCTCCAATGAAGTGGTCGCTCACCGGTTTCTTGTCGGACGGAACCTTTTTTGTGCTGTTCACAGGCATTGCAAAATGGAGGTCGGGGTGTATCAGTTTCCTGGTCTTGTTGCAAGTAGGGCACATACCACAAGAATCCCCTCCACGGCGTGACTCACAAAGCATATAGGAGGCCATGGCAATTGCCAACGGCAGGGCACCACAGCCCGGAGCCTCACAAAAGAGCAAGGCATGACCCGTCCTGTTCTCCTCAACCATGGCCACAAGCCTCTGTTTCAAGTTATCCTGTCCTGCTATCTCAATAAACTGCATGATATCTTTTAGCCAAATATAATCATTTCACAATTTTTACAATCAAATCCCAGACGGAATTTGCGCCCGTTGTTCTCAAGGTAAAGGGTCCCGACAGGCAGCGCAATACTCCCCGTTTGTTTGGGGTTATTGTGGTGCGGGCAAATTCCCAGCTCATACTTGATGCAATATTTACACCTCATCAATTCTGCCATTTCCGGAGCATCCAACTCAAATGCAGCTCCTTTTACATTGGCACCCAGTTCTTTGTACAACTCCCGGGACAACCCGTTGGATATATTTGCCCTGTAATCCGCAACCTTTCCATCCAGCGGCCTTGAGTCCAGAGTGCCCTTGGGGACACCAGTAAAGGGAGTGAGGGAGGCTTTGTTCACCGGCTGTTGCTCCAACTCCAAGGCCAACTGCCTGCGCCACCCGTTTACCTGCGAAATAGGGTAAAACAACTGATTGTCTGTCACATAACGAGACACAATAAAGTTGTAGAGTCCTGCTCTTTTTTGTAATTGGGTGTAAACCGTCTCTTTTGCCTTTGCCGGTTCTTTTGCCGGCTCAAAGACACCAACGGCCACCACCTCTGCCCTCCTGCCATCCGGGGTTATGGCAACCAAAGTGGTAGTCCCCCCATCCGACTCAAATGTGAGAAGGGCATCAATTATCCTTTCGGGCATGTTTGCCTCAAGCTCCCGCTCAAACTCCTTATCAAAATTCCTGTAAATAAGCGAACCTTTTGGCACAGACATTTTTTGGTTTGCGGTAATGGTATCTCCCTCCGAAACGCTCACCCGTAGTCCTTTCACCTCTCCCGACGGGGTTACTATGCACAACCCGTCGCCATTTACCAGCCTCACATTGGAGTCATGTGAGAAGAGCAGGTTCCCCGAGCAATCGGCAGAGACATTCCCTACCCTTCCTACAAGCTCTCCCAGCCCCTTTGCAGCAACGCCACTGTTCCAGCTGCCCCGTGCCCCGTCGGCAAAAAGGGTAGTGTACCCTCTGTTGAATGTATTCCCCGGCCGGGGGGTGAAACCCCCGTGAAGCCTGCCCAGGGATGCCTGGACAAACCGTTTGTCTTTCTCCATGAAAGCATCGGTCACCTTGCGGTAGTACCTTACAACATTCTTCACATAAGAGGCATCCTTGAGACGACCCTCTATCTTGAATGAGGTGACCCCCGCATGAGCAAGTGCAGGAATATGCTCAGCAAGGTTCAGGTCTTTAAGGGAGAGGAGTGGTTTATTGCGGACCAGCACCTCCCCTTTGTCATTGACCAGGTTAAAGTTGTTGCGGCAGATCTGGGCACACTCGCCACGGTTACCGCTACGTCCGGTAATTCGGCTGCTTATATAGCACTGCCCGCTGTAGCTCACACACAAAGCCCCGTGTACAAAGCTCTCCAGCTCCACTGAGGTGTTCTCCCTGATCTCCCTGATCTGATCCAGCGAAAGCTCCCTTGCCAGAATGAGACGCGAAAAGCCGAGGCTCTCCAAAAACCTGGCTTGGTCCAGGCTCCTTATATTAGTCTGTGTTGAGGCAAAAACAGGCAGAGGGGGTAAACCCGCCTTGAGCAGCCCCAGGTCCTGAACTATCAAGGCATCACAACCCGCTTCGTAAACCTGTTTTGCAACCGAGAGGGCCGCCTCTGTCTCATTGTCGTACAAGATAGTATTTATGACCACATAGACCTTTACACCGTAAGTCCTTGCATATGTTGCCAGTTTTTCAATTTCGCCGACAGGATTCCCTGCAGACTCCCTGGCACCAAAACCGGGACCCGCTATATAGAGAGAATCGGCACCGCAATTTATAGCTGCAATGCCGATTTCTCTGTTTTTTGCCGGAGCAAGGATCTCTAACCTCTCTAGTTGCACTTTAGCTGTGTCTTCACTTTGTATTCTGCCATTTGCTTGTAAGTAGGGTCATTCACCAACTGCTTGTAGTAACCGCATGCTTTGGTATTGTCTCCCTTGGCCTCGTACGAAGCAGCAAGGTTGTACATGATGCTGTTCTTGTCCCTTGCGTTGGGTTCCATGGTAAGGTAGCTGTCAAGCGCCTCGATGGCCTCGTCATATTTCTTGAGTTGAACACCGGCCAAACCTATCAGTTTGTGACCGTTTGAGGTAACATTGTATTCGTTTGCCTTTTTGGCGTTCTCGTATACCTCGTTCCATTTACGGGTCTTAACGGCAGCAGCCGACCTCTTGAGGTATATAACCGAAATCTGTCTGGGAGCGTTTGCTGTCTCTCCCAATTCCGAAGCTTTTTCAAATGCTGCAAGGGCTGCATCCTCGTCTTCCAGCTTAGACTGCGCAAGGCCGATCCTAAGATAGGCATCTTGGTTTTTCGGATCCATTGCAATCACCTTGTTGAACCCGGCGATGGCCTCTGCCAGCTTGCCTTCGTTCAAAAGATTGGAAGCGTTTGCCATAAGCAATTGTAGTTTGAGATCGGCAACCTCTTCGGCAACACCCTCCACGTTGAACTTCTTTGCAGACTCTGCTGCCAGTGTAAGTTGTTCCAGGGACTGGTCAATGTTTCCCGCTGATGCCAGCTCTTTTCCGTAACGGAGGTAGATTTGCGGTAAAACCGATTTTGCCTCTGCAATCAATGTATTCCCTTCATCCCCGCGATCTTCTTCACTCAATGCCTCAAGCATTTTAAGCGCTTTGCTGAATGATTCTATGGCTGCAACATAGTTGCTCTCGCCGAGGGCTTTGGCTCCCGAATTGTACAATTCTGTTGCTGTTGCCATATCCTGCCCGTAAACGGCTGTAAGAGAGAACACGGACAAGAGACATACTGCCAAAAATGTCTTGATTTTCTTCATTGGTTAGTTTTTAAAAATGAACAATAAATAGTTTTAGTTTTAAGCGTAATCGCAAAAATAAAAAAATCGAACAAGTAATCAAAATAAAGTTTTTGATACAAAATATTGATTACATTTGTACTATCGTAATAATCAAATCATAATAATATCAATGAAAAGAATCGTATTAGCAGTGGCTTCGCTGTTCCTTTTTTTAGGAGCGATGGCCCAGATGCCCCCGACTCTGCCGCTTGATCCTAAAGTACGCAGTGGCAAGCTAGACAACGGACTCACTTACTTTATAATGCAAAATGCTGAACCCAAGGGGCAAGCAGAGTTTTACATTGCACAAAAGGTGGGAGCCATTCTGGAAGAGGAGAACCAGAGGGGTCTCGCCCACTTCCTGGAACACATGGCATTCAACGGAACCAAAAACTTTCCCGGCAACAAGGTAATTTCTTACCTGGAAACCATCGGCGTCAAATTTGGTGCAAACCTCAACGCATATACCGCAGTGGACCAGACCGTCTACAACATCTCGGCAGTACCGGTAAGAAGGGAAGGGATAATTGACTCATGCCTTCTTATCCTTCACGACTGGGCCAATGAGATCCTTTTGGAAGAGGAGGACATCGACAAAGAGCGTGGTGTTATCCGCGAAGAGCTACGCACCCGCAGCAATGCCCAGATGAGGATGATCGAAAAGATCCTCCCCGAAATCATGCCCGACAGCAAATATGCACACAGGTTGCCCGGCGGCCTGGTGGAGGTGATTGACAATTTCACATACCAGGAACTCAGGGACTACTACGAAAAGTGGTACCGTCCCGATCTCCAAGGCATTATCATTGTTGGCGATATTGACCCCGATGCTATAGAGCAAAAGATCAAAAAAATGTTTGCCGACATACCAAAACCCGTGAACGCCTCAGAGAGGACAGAATTCGAAGTACCCGACAACAAAGGTGTGCTGGCAAGTGTTGCTTCTGACCCCGAAGCTACCTCCACTTCACTTATGCTTATGTACAAGAAAGATGCTATGCCCAAGGAGTTGCGCCCCACTACAACCTCCCTGGTATTCGGGTTCATGAACAGCATGGTTACCCGTATGCTAAACTCACGGCTGGCAGATATCACCCAAAAGGCAAACCCTCCCTTCACAGGTGCACGTGCATCATACGGGGACCTCATCGTTTCCAATACAAAACAGGCTTTTGACATCAGTGCCAGCGCCAAGGATGGCGGGCTCGAAAGTGCACTCCGTGCCATAGTGACCGAAGCCGAAAAAGTGAGAAGGTACGGCTTTACAGCCTCCGAACTCGAGAGGGCCAAAGCAAACTTCACCAGCTCGCTCGAGCAGATCTACAAAGAGAAGGACAAGCTTAACAGTGGCGTTTTCGTAGAACAAATCCTTAACCACTTCCTCACAGGTGAGGCCTATCCCGGAATTGAGGCAGAGTATGCAATCATGCAACAGATCATGCCAATGATCACACTCGAACAAATCAACGCCTATGCAATGTCTCTGCCTACCGAAGATAATGTATTGCTTGCTGTGATGATGCCCGAAAAGGAGGGCCTTGCAATACCAACAAAAGAGGAATTGATTGCAATATTTGAATCTGCCAGGAGTGCAGAGGTTGCCCCTTACGAAGAGAGTGTTTCCAACGAGCCACTTATCTCCCAGGCACCTGCCGCTGGCAAGGTTATCTCCGAAGTAAAAGAACCGATGAGCAACTCTGTGGTATGGAACCTTTCCAATGGTGCCACTGTGGTTGTCAAAAAAACCGACTTCAAGGAAGACCAGATCTTAATGAACGCATCCAGCAAAGGTGGTTTCTCCCTGTTTGACATCAACGACATCGTAAGCTCCAAAGTGGTTTCGGACGTTATTTCTGTAGGCGGCCTTGGCAACTTCAGCTCTTCGGACCTGAGGAAGGTGCTGGCCGGCAAAAATGCCTCAGTACGCGCAAGCATCGGCCTTACCAGTGAAACAATCGGTGGCAGTTGTGCTCCAAAAGACCTTGAGACATTCATGCAGCTGGTGCACCTGAGCTTTACATCTATCCGCCAGGACGACGAAGCTTTCCAATCATGGCAAAGCAGGGTGGAGGCCCAACTCAAGAATGCAGAGGCAAATCCAATGACAGCCTTTTCCGACTCACTCCAAAAGACACTCTACAACAACAGTCCCTACGCAAAAAGACTCAATACCGAAATGCTCGCCAACGTGAACTACGAAAGGACCCTCAACCTGGGTCGTGAGAGGTTTGCAAATGCAGCCGATTTCGTATTCACTTTTGTAGGTAACATCGATGAGGCCCAACTCAAGGATTATGTCGAGACCTACATAGGATCGCTGCCTGCAAACAAGGGTCGCAAGGAAAACTGGAACATTGTGGACCGCCACACCGTAAAAGGTGTTCTTACAAAAGAGTTCACAAAAGAGATGCAGACTCCCAAATCTACAGTTTACAGCATCTATACCGGCAACGTTCCATACACTATCGAGAACAACATCCTGGCAAACATGGCATCCCAGGTGTTCGACATGGTCTTTACCCGCACCATCAGGGAACAGGAGCAAGGCACATACGGAGTAGGTGTAGATATGGACATGAGTTATTATCCCGATGATAATTTCACTTTCCTCTTTGGTTTTGACACCGACGTAGCCCTCAAGGAGAGGTTGCTCAAAAGGGCCTATACCGAAATCGAGAATGTGATCGCAACCGGTATTTCCCAGGAAGATTTCAACAAAATCCTGGAGTACATGAACAAAAACTATGAGCAGAACCTCAGGGAAAACAACTACTGGTTGTCGGTTATCAACACCCGATTCCTTATCGGGAAAGACATGCACACAACCTACAAGGCCACCCTGGATTCCATCACCCCCGAAAAACTCCATAACTTTGTCAAAAACATGTTCTCTTCGGGGAACCGTCTCGAAGTTATCATGAACGGGGTTGCACCTGCAGCCAAGTAAACCAAGTTAAATCAATTGAATTCAATCCAGGATATGATCCGACCCACAGTTATCGAAATTGACAACATCCTTGTTTCTTCGGAAATCTTTACCGAAAAGTTTATTTGTGATATTCCCAAATGCCATGGTGCATGTTGCATCATTGGCGACAGCGGAGCACCACTGGAACAAGGGGAGTGTGATATTTTGACAGGTGAGCTTGAATCAATATCCCCTTATCTCAGGAATGAGGGGATCCTCTCCGTCAAGGAGCAGGGTCCCTTTATCCGGGATATTGAAGGAGACCTCGTTACCCCGCTAATTAAAGGAGAGGAGTGCGCCTACACTGTGTTTGACAAAGAAAACAACTGCTTTTGCGGCATTGAGATGGCACACAGGGCCCGTGTTACAAATTTTCGGAAGCCCGTCTCCTGCTGGCTGTATCCAATCAGGGTCACCAACCTCTCAAACGGGATGAAGGCACTTAACCTGCACCAGTGGCACATTTGTGTTGACGCCTATGTCAAAGGCAAAAAAGAGGGTGTACCCGTGTTCCGGTTTTTACAAGAGCCCTTGACTGCCGCATTTGGCAAAGGGTTTTACGACAAGCTGGAAGAGGCATACCGACTCCTGCTCAGGAATACGGAATCTAAATGATCCTTTCGCCCACATACCGGGCAACCCTTTCCAATTCAAACTTATAGACAGAATTTTCAAGAATAGACAAAGCTTCGATTGCTTTGTCGGAGTGCTCGCACAACACACTCTGCGCACAGCCCACCCCGTCATACTCATCCACAAAAGCAAAGGTTCTTTGTACCAGCGTAGGATCACCCTCCCGGGACTCCTTTATGAAAGATAGTATGGAGTTTCCTCTCTCTTTACCGGCGGTGTTGAGCGCGCAAATCAAAGGGAGTGTAAGTTTCTTTTCCCGTATATCCGTACCGGCATTCTTTCCGGTGTCCAGGTCGGGCATATAATCAAAGATATCGTCCCTGATCTGGAATGCCACCCCCAAATGGTAGGCATACCTCTCCATGCAGTTTACGACCTTCTCCGGAGCACCGGCCGAATAGGCAGCCCCTGCGATTGCTGCAATAAACAGGCTGGAGGTCTTCTTGGAAATTATCGAGAGATAATCCTCTTTTGTGGTATCCAGGCTGGTTGCCTTTTGCATTTGCAGCAACTCTCCCTCCGACAGATCCTGTACTGCCTTGGTATAAAACCCCATCAGTTTGTTATCGTTTTGGGAAACCAGCAGTGACAAGGCTTTGGCCAGCCAATAGTCTCCGGTCAGTACCGATGATGCCGGGGAAAAACGGGACTGCACGGTCTGGGACCCCCTTCTTTGGGGTGCATCATCTGCCACATCGTCATGCAACAGGGTGGCTGTATGTATCATCTCTGCAACAGCTGCACACCTGTATGTTTTTTCGTCCGGAGTCCCGCAGGCCATACCCGACAAAAGGCTCAAAAGAGGACGCAATTGCTTTCCCTTTATGTCGTGCAAGTATTCATTGATTGTGTTAAGCAGGAATACCTCGCTTTCCAGGGTAGATCTTATCAGGTCGTTCACCCTCCGGAGCCCGGGAGCCACAGAGTCCTTTATCTCATTAATATCCATTAATAATCTGTTTCTAAAGTTATACCGGCAGGTAGTGGGCTATTTCCAATGTTCCCTTGGCAGAGCCGCACACAGCCTCCACAAGCTCCTCCACGGTACTTACAACAATCCATCCTTTGGTGTAGTTCGAATTCATAACCTTGCATTCTACAAAATGGTCAAACAATTCCAAAAGCTTGTCGTAAAAACCATCCTGGTTAAACAACACCACAACTCCGTCGAACCTGCCCAGCCTTTTGAGAGTCAATGTTTCCAGTAATTCCTCCAAGGTACCCAGCCCTCCGGGGAAAGCGACTACGGCGTCGCAGTCCTTGCGCAACAACTCTTTCCTCTCACTCATTGTATCGGTAACAACAAGATTGTCGATCCCGGTATGGTGTAGCTCCAGCTCCCCCATGAACCTTGGGATAACACCCTCGACCTTTCCCTTGCCACGACCGCATTGCTGTTCCTGCAACATGGTATCGATTATGATACCCATCAGGCCACGGATGCTTCCTCCGCAAACCACAGTGAAATTCAAAAGGGAGGCCGCCCTTGCAAAGGTAGCGGCGGCCTCCCTGTATTTACTTTCCAGGATATTGCTGGAAGAACAATAGATGCAAACCCGTTTTGACATGGCTGCCGGATTAGAACATCCAGGCCACGGAAAGCTGGAAGCCCTCCATCTTGCCATTCTTGAATGTCTCACCGTTGATTGGACGTGAGGTGGCATCCTGGAGTTTACCCAAACCCCAGACATATTTCCCGGATACCTGGATTTTCCAGATATCAATACCTCCTCCAAGTGCATAACCGTAATCGACCCTGTTGATATCCTTCCAGCCGGCGTCCGCAAACATGTCTCCTTTACCAATGGCATAGGAGAGGAATGGAGAGAACATTACAAAGGGACGGAACAACAGAAGGTCCAGGCCAAGCTGTATGTTGACAGGCAAAGTAAGGTAGTCCAGGTAAATGCTTTGCGACGGGTCGGTACTGTTCTCGCTCTGCTTCCTGACCAACAAAAGCTCGGGTTGTATCGCAAATCCAAGGAACGGAACCTTGGCCTGGTATGTCAAACCAAGGTGGTAGCCGGTCTTGCTGTTCCAGGTGGCATCAGTGTCTTCTGTAATATCTTTGGGAGAGTTAAAGTTCAACCCCCCCTTTATGCCTAAACGCCCCTGAGACCATAAAAGCCCGCCGACAATAAACATAAACAGAACAAGGGTTGTGATCTTTTTCATGATTGATTGTTTTTACATTAAAGAGTTTATCTTTGATACTATCGCCGATTTTGTTGTGGATCCTACTATCTTGTCTTTGAGTTCGCCATCTTTGAAAAACAAAATTGTAGGTATGTTGCGGATCCCGTATTTGACCGGAACCTCTTCACTTGAATCCACATCGCATTTTGCAATTACGGCTTTGCCCTCGTACTCAGCTGCAAGCTCCTCTATGATAGGGCCGATCATCCTGCATGGGCCACACCATGGAGCCCAAAAATCCACCACAGCCGGTTTGTCGGTTTTCAATATTACTTCATTAAAGTTCGAATCATTAACTGCTATTGCCATTATTTTAAATTTTAGTATTAAACATTATATGAGTGCTAAATTAAAGGATTTTTTAATAATATCCTAAATTTAAAAAAAGACCCGGTCATATAACCGAGTCTGCTTCCCACACAAACGCCCTGAGGCCTTGTTGTTCGGCATTGGCATTTGCCTCCTTCAATTCACGTACCAGCGGCTCCAGCTGCTGTTCGGTGACTATCGCAAGGGTTGCCATATTCTTGGAGGGCCAGGCGTGGGTGCCGTAGTGGGGCTCGCCTCTATGCGAACCCCTCCCCTGCACATCTGTCCATTTGGTAAACCCTCTAATTGTACATTTATCCAGGATATCCATCACCACCGATGAGTGGGCCTGGTTGTATACTATCATGATTGCTTTCATCTCTTAAGGTATTTGTTTCTATTGTAGGCTCTTTAGGTGTGCTTTACGTATCTTTTTGATATCCCGCACATTCAAAGACGCATAAATTGTAGGTATCACAACAAGTGTAAGAATTGTCGAGACTGTAAGACCCCCGATAATGGCGATACCCATTGGCTGCCATATTTCGGAACCTTCGCCGATTCCAATTGCCATGGGAGCCATACCCAGGATGGTTGTAATGGTGGTCATAAGCACAGGTCTCAAACGCGACTTGCCTCCGCTCACTACCGCCCTCATCACACTCATGCCCCTCTCTTTGTTAAGGTTGATGTAGTCAATCAGCACAATACCATTCTTAACCACAATACCCACCAGCATTACTGCACCAATCAATGCAATCAGACTCAGCGAAGTACCTGTAAGCCAAAGAGCCACAAACACCCCGGTGAATGCAAACGGGAGCGAAAGCATTATGATGAACGGATCCCTGAATGACTCAAACTGGGCCGCCATAACTATATAGGTGAGCATAACCACTAGCAGCAAAAGTGTAAACATGTCGGCAAACGACTCCTGTTGCTCTTCGAATGCCCCGGTCATCTTGACCGCAATACCCGATGGCAGCGTGATCTTTGCAACCTCCTTGTTGATGTCGGCGGCAATATCTCCCAGGGCCCTTTTGTAAATGGCCCCCGAAACCTTTATCACACGCTCCCTGTCCAGGTGCTCAATCGAAGGTGGGGCAAAATCTTCGATCACATCGGCCACTTCGCTCAATCGTACAGCCTTGCCCATGCTGTTGTAAAGCATTATGGATTTTATGTCATCAATGTTTGTGCGGAACTTAAGGTCGTTTTTGACAATAATATCGTACTCTTCACCATCTTCACGGAACTGTGTTGCTATCACGCCATTGATCCTGTTCCTCACTGCTGTGGCTGCATTTGTGATGTTGAGCCCGTTCATGGAGAGTTTGGCCCTGTCAAACTCTACCTTGAGCTGAGGCATGTAATCTTCCCTGCTTATCTTCACGTCCCTCAGCCCCTCGGTGTTTTTCATGATTTCCATAATCTGTGCCGATACGGCAGCTGCATCGTCCAGGTTATAGCCAAGGACATCCATCTCAATATCAGCCGAACCGGTTCCCATTCCTCCGGAGCCTCCGGGGGTCACTTCGTAACGGTAGATCTCGGGCAACGACGCCAGGTCACTACGCATCAGGTCGGCTATTTCGAAAATGTCACGCTCCCTTTTTGTACGGTCAATCAATCTTACCGTGTAGGAAATCAAGTGTGTTCCCGAATTACCCATCGACATGAACACATTGGAGCCATCGGACTGCCCCATTGATGTTTGCAGGATTTCGACTTCGGGATACTTCTCTTTCCAGTCATTGAATATGTACTGGTTAAGTATCCTGGCCTTCTCTACACGGGTTCCCACGGGCAACTCTACCTGTACCTCAATCTGAGAGTTGTCTGTCTCAGGAAAGAAGTCTGTACCCACCTTGGTGAGCAACAGTATGCTGGCAAAAAAGAGTGCAAAAGCACCAAACAGCACGCTTTTACGGTTGCCGAGGGCAAACCTCAGAAACCTTTCATAGCCCCGGTCAAGGGCATCCAGTCCCCTCTCTATTGGTGCATAGAAAAACATGAACCCTTTGCTGCGTTTTGGATTTTGCTTGAGCATCAGTCCGCTGAGCATCGGTGTAAGGGTAAGTGCCGCAAGTGTGGATACCGAAATGATGATAGTAACAATCCAGCCAAGTTGTTTGAACATGATACCTGCCAAACCCGTAACCATTGTCAAGGGGAAGAATACCGACACAATGGTCAATGTCGAGGCTACAACAGCTACCGCCACCTCATTGGTTGCATAAATCGCAGCATCCTTTGGTTTACTCCCCTTTTCTATATGTGACGTTATGTTTTCCAGTACCACAATGGCATCGTCCACCACCATGCCAATGGCAATGGAAAGCGAACTCAGGGATATGATGTTTAGAGTGTTGCCGCTCACCATCAGGTATATGAAGGCTGCTATCAAAGAGACCGGGATTGTGAGGATAATAATGAAGGTTGCCCTCCACCTTCCAAGGAAAAAGAGGACCACAATCATCACAAAGAGACCGGCAAGTAGAACAGTTTCGGAGAGCGAACTGATACTCTTCTTGATAAAGTCCGATGTATCGATCACCATCTCCAACTGGATATCCTGTGGAAGACCGGCACGGATTACAGGAAGCTCCTTGTGGATCTTGTTTGCAATGTCCACAACGTTTGCTCCCGATTGCTTTTGCACCACAATCATTGCAGAGGTCTCGCCGTTTGTAAGCACTTCGGTAGCCCTCTCCTTGAGGGTATCCTTTACGGTTGCGATATCCTTTACAAAGATATTCTTGCCCATAAAGCTGCCCACAATCACATCCTTGATTTGGTCGCTGTTTTTGAACTCTCCGTCGACCTTTACCGAAAAGGTTTCGGAGCCAATGTCCATGTTTCCTCCGGGAATGTTGCGGTTTTCCAACGCAATTACTCCGGCAAGCTGCTCAACAGTAATATTGTATGCCTCCATTTTCCGGGGGTCGGTCAGTATCTGGATCTCCCTTTGCGGAGCTCCCGAAATTGAAACCGAGGCAACCCCGTTGATTCTGTTGATAGGATTGGCTACCTTCTCTTCCAGTATCTTGTACAGGCCCTGAGCGTTCTGGTTGGTCCTTGCCGACATGAATGCAATAGGAATCATGCTCGAGTTGAACTTCAGGATCACAGGATTCTCGATCTCCTCGGGCAGGAAATTCTTGAGCATATCAATTACGCTCCTGATATCATTTACTGCTTCGTCCATGTCGGTCCCGTATTCGAACTCCACAGTTATCAGGGAGATGTTATCCTTGGAGACAGAGGTAATCCGCTTGAGGTCCGATACCGTACTGAGGGAGGTCTCCATCGGTTTGGTCACATTCTGCTCTATGTCGGTAGCGCTGGCTCCCGAATAGGTCGTCATCACGGTAACTGCATTGAGCTCGATTTCGGGGTAAAGGTCCACGGACAATCTCGAGAAGGAGAAGAGTCCCAGCACCACTATCGCCACAAAGATCAAGGCTGTTGTTACCGGTTTTTTTACTGCACTTTCGTATATTTTCATATTTGAATCCTTGGTTTAACATAATTACTTGGAGAGGTCAGGGCCTCCGGTCACCACCTGTACCTGGATGTTGTCCATGAGCCCGGTGTGTCCTGCAACAACCACGCGGTCTCCCAGGGCAACACCGCCGGCAACCTCATAAATATCGCCAACCCGGCGCCCCAGTTCCACCTTACGGTAAAACACTTTATCTCCCTCCAAAACATAAACATAACGGTCATTGGTTCCAGGCTGTTTTATTACCGCAACATCGGGAACCACCAACCTCTCTTTGCTGCCGAAATCCACAATTGCCCTTGCAAACATACCCGGGCGGATCAAAAGCGAGGGGTTCTCTATCCTGAGTTCTGCCTGGAAAGACCTGGTGGCTGCATCGATTGTGGGATGGATCAGCATCACCTTGCCTGTAAAAGATTTGTCGGGATAAATATCCAGCTTGATTGTGGCGGGAGTACCAATCCTGACCTGCGGGAAAAACTCCTCCGAAATATTGACAAGTATCTTAACGGGCTGTATCTGCATCACCACCAAAATTGGCTGGCCGGCTGCAATGTCTCCATTGTCAAAATTTTTGTGTGTCACAATCCCGTCAATCGGAGAGAGCAGTTTGGTGTTTTTTGCCAGGTTTGCAATACTCTCCTCTGAGACATTTACCTGGGTTTTAAGTTGCTGGTATTGCTGTTCGGATATTCCGCCAGCTTTGTAAAGAGCCTCGGTACGGGCCAGGTCTACCTTCAGGTTTTCCAGCTGGATCCGGGCCTGCATATAGTTGACATCTTCCATCTCAACCAAAAGCTGCCCTTTTTTAACCCTTGCTCCTACCTCTGCATGGATTTTATCAATCCTTTGGGCAGCAGCACTGGATATATTGTTTTTTACCAGTGGCTCTATGTTGCCCGTAAACTCTATGGTCTGGTCTACCATCCTTTCTCCAAGGGTTTCTACTTTTACGGACGGAATGTTCGGGGCACCCTCCTGCCCTTCGGCCTCTCCCTGACTGCATGCAGTAACCAGCAGAGCACCTGTAACAATTAAAGACAACAACTTTTTCATCTTGAATATTTGTAATTTATTAGTCATTCAGTTTTTCTTTTCCCAGCACCTTGTCATATTCGGTCCTGGCTTTTATGTAATTGTATATGGTTTGGTTGAGGTTGAGCCTGGAATTGGTCAGGGCTATCTCAGTATCGTTCAACTCCAACAGAGTGCCGGCTCCCGTGTTGTACCTTACCTTGGCAATCTCGTAACCCTTTTGGGCCTGCCTTACGGCCTCGGTATCGGATTCCAGTTGCAACCTTGCCCTTCTCATCTCGTTGAGTGAGTTTTTGGCTGCAATCTTGAGATTGTTTTCCAATAGCTCCCTTTGGAAAGTCAGCTGTCTTATCCCTGCCTGGGTTTGTTTTTCCTTCATGGAAATTGAAAATTTGTTGAAGATAGGTATCTGGATTGCCAGACCCACGGCAAAAGAGTTGGTCCATTTTTCACTCAAGGAGAATTCGTTGTTTTGGGCCTGCAACTGGTAATTTGCAAATCCGGCCAACGAAGGGAGCCTTTGCGACCTGATCAGTTCGTAGCTTTTGCCCAATGACTCCAGCTGTATGTCCAGGGTCCTGAGGTTGCTGTTGCCCTCGAGCAGGGCAGGAAGCTCCGGAACAGGAGCCATCATCTCATCCCTGTAGGAACTGATATCGCCGTCGGCCTCAATATCTACCCCCAAGTCCAGCGAAAGCAGCACCTTGAGCTGCATCTTTGCAAGCTCCAGCCCGCTTTTGGCTTGTTCAATGGTTGGGGTAAGATTCCTCACCGACACATCGGAACGGATCATATCGTACTCCGATGCCAGTCCGTTTTCGTACATCTTTTTGATGTTGCCGGCTGTTTCCCTGGCATTAAGATAGCTCTCTTCCAGCACCCTCAACGACTCTTCCATCATCAGTATCCCGTAAAATGAGTTCTTTACCTGCGATACCAACTCTATCCGTGCCGATCGTGCACCCTCCAGTGCACTCTTGAGCTCCAGCTCAGACAACCGGATATTTTTGAACAGAGGCATCGACAATAAAGGTACCTGCATGGTTCCGTTAATTGCATAGCTATGTGTTGACCCAACCTCCATCTTGCCTCCGGGGAAAAAATCCGAGAAAAATACAGGCTTCAATATATTGTTTGTATACTGTGCATTTCCACTTAAAGATGGAAGCAGGTTATACCAATTTTCCTTTTTCAACCAGTCCACGCGGACTATCTCCTCGTCAGCAACCTTTACAGTAAGGTTTTGGTCCAATGCTAGTTCAACCGCCCTTTCAAGAGTCAGGACAAGTGGCTGCCCGTTATCCTGGGCAGGAACTACGGTCGAAACTGTAAGGAATGCAGCCAAAATGGCAATTTTGTTCAAATTTTTCCTAAGTTTCATTTTCCTTGTTTGTTTAATTCAGCTAAATTATTATCTATCATCTCAATACCCTTATCAGTACAAAGTCCCCTCACATAGGATAGAACCACTTCCCGGAACAGCTCTTTTCGTGAGTACTCCTTCAACGAAAAAAATTCTGCGTTTTCCATCACATTCGAAATCTCTATCAGCACCTTTGTAACAAGCTCTTTGTTGATGTCGTCCCTGATCAGCCCCTCGTTCTGGCCTCTGACTAAAAAATCGTGGGACATGGACCTGTGGAACTCCAGGAAATATACAATGGCTTTTTTATAAACCACATAATAGTACCTCTTGAGCTCTTCAAAAAACTTTTTGTTAAGATCCATGAGGTTGTCGGAATGTTCGTTGTGCATCCGGAACATAGCATCAATGACATTGTCGTATTGCCCTTTGTAGTTGGATACATGCTCCGTCATGCGGTTGTAAAGATGTCTCAGACACTCTTCCAGCAAATGACTTTTATCGGTAAAGAGCTCATAAAGTGTTCTTTTGGACACACCGTTCTCCTTTGCAATATCGTCCATGGTAACAACTTTGCATCCTTTCTGGAAAAACATCTCAAGTGAATTCTCTATTATTTTTTTCTTTTGATCCATATTATGTTTTTAGGGGCGCAAATGTACAACCAGGAAACTAATAAAACAAAAAAAGTTTTTTAATTATCGTTTATTAAATATCATTTACTTGTTAACTTTGTAGATACATTGTTACAAAAAAATTAAAATCAATTATATATGTACACAAATTTCCAAGAATTCCTTAAAAAGGAACTTACTTCCATCGAAGAAGCCGGCCTTTACAAAAAAGAGAGAGTGATAGTCACTCCCCAGCAATCAAACATCAAAATCAGTACAGGACAAGAGGTTCTCAATTTTTGTGCCAACAATTACCTTGGGTTGTCAAATAGTCCCGTACTTGTAGATGCCGCAAAAAAGGCTCTTGACCAAAGAGGATTCGGCATGTCCAGCGTACGTTTCATCTGTGGTACCCAGGATTTGCACCTGGAGCTGGAAAAGAAGATTGCAGAGTACTTTGGCACCGAAGACACAATCCTTTATGCAGCATGCTTTGATGCCAACGGCGGGGTGTTTGAACCCCTTCTCAACGAGGAAGATGCGATTATCTCGGACTCACTCAACCACGCCTCTATCATTGACGGGGTTAGGCTCTGCAAAGCTCAAAGGTATCGTTATGCCAATGCCGATATGGCAGAGTTGGAAAATTGCCTCAAGGTAGCCCAGGCACAAAGGTTCCGCCTGATTGTGACCGACGGTGTGTTTTCGATGGACGGCAATGTTGCACCTCTTGACAAGATTTATGAACTTGCCCAAAAGTACAACGCCATGATCATGGTGGACGAGTCACACTCTGCGGGGGTTGTGGGCCACACCGGCCGAGGAACCACCGAATTGTTTGACCTCAAGGGTAAGGTGGAGATAATCACAGGCACCCTCGGTAAAGCCTTTGGAGGAGCAATAGGTGGCTTCACAACAGGCAAAAAAGAGATCATTGAAATGTTGCGCCAACGTTCACGGCCATACCTCTTCTCCAATTCGATACCTCCGATGGTTGCAGCTGCGGGTATTGCAATGTTCGATATGATGTCAAAGACCAATGAACTCCAGGACAGGCTCCATGCCAACACCGAGTATTTTGTATCCGGAATGCTGGCTGCCGGTTTTGACATAAAGCCTACCCAGAGTGCTATTTGTGCAGTTATGCTATATGACGCAAAACTATCCCAGGATGTTGCAGCAAAAATGCTGGAAGAGGGAATTTATGTTATCGGGTTCTATTTTCCCGTGGTTCCAAGGGAGCAGGCAAGGATCAGGGTGCAGATCAGTGCGGGGCACCGGAAGGAAGACCTGGACAAATGTATCAATGCCTTCATAAAGGTTGGCAAAGAGTTGAGAGTTATAAAATAGACCCGGGTCAATAGTCAAGCCTTCTCTCCATTCTCTTTGACCAACGTTCAACCTTGTTGTACCTGTCGTGGTCAAACCACTCTTTTTTAACCCTTTTATCAAAATCATGATAGAAGGGTTTTCTTACTATCACCACCACACTGTCGGGAACATAGAGCGAAACCTGCTGGTTTGTACCGTCCCATTTATTGTTTGTGCCATAGTAAACCGGGGAGATTGTGATAACCGAATCATCCATGGATATAGAAGGCACCCTCTGTTGGGCCTTTAGCAAAGCCTCTGCATAATTGAGACCAAAGGCCTGTGTCCTGTATTTGACCAATCTGTCCGGTTCGCTGCTCTGCCTTACTATCCTGAGTCGGGGAAAAACCACAACCCTCTCCTGCTCATCATACCCCTCCATCCAAAACATTGAGAACCTTGAGTGACCTGCATCCAGCATCACCCTGTCGGCCGGCATTGGTTTTTCGGAGTTGAAATCTACATAAATTGTGTCCGCCGACTTGCTGAGCAGGAGCTCTCCTCCATCAACGGCCTCTTCCCAGTACGGGCGTGAGGACTTGACCGAAAGGAATCCCAGCCCCACAACTGAGCCTATCCAAAGCAGGAATATTATTAGTCCCGGCTTTATGCGGGGAGAGCGGAAGCGGAACAGTATCTGGATACCGGTATACAACATTCCTAAAAGGGGCAGAGAGAGGAATGCCAGCACAAAAACTTTGAGCCACAATGGATTGCTAACTCCAAGATGGACATAATCCAACACATTTATCGGTATGATCCCTTTGAACAACTCCACACCCAGCAACATGAATGAGAGGAAGGTGATTCCCGAAACTGCAAACACAACCAGGAAGACCGAGAATATCACCGAAATAAGGCGACCCAAGGAGTTAAGTGCTCCACGTCCCTGCTCGTATCCCCTTTTCATGCTCTGTTTGCCCCTGCTGATTTCACTCTCCACCCTGGCATGTATGTTGGCCAGATCCATCTGCTCTCCGTACATTGCATACTTCTGCTCCATGGTCTTGGCTTCGGGGATCACGATCCATAGTATTATATAGGTGATTACCATAAAAGAGGCTCCTCCCAATACAAAGAGTCCAAAGAAAGAGAATCCCAGGAACAGGATAAAGTATAGTATCCTCACGAGAAGCACATCCAACGACAGATAGGCTGCAAGCCCGGAGCAAACGCCTCCCAAAACCTTGTTATCGGGATTCCTGTAGAGTTTCCTTGGTCGCTTTGACCAGTTGCTTCTGCCTCCGGTTGTACGGTATTCGCCCTGCTCTTTGTCGATTGCAGAGGGCCTTCCCAAAATGGAGACGACCTCGCTGACCACGGCAGCCGATATTACGGTGCCGGTCCCGCATTTTTCGTTGAACAGTTCGGCCATTCGCTCCTCAATTCCCTCCACTATCTCCTTGCCGTTTTCGCCGGAACCGTAGTGATCCTGGATCTCATCCAGGTATCCCTTAAGGATCAAAAAACCATCCTCTTCTACTGTGAAAGCGAGACTCCCGATGCTTACTTTAATTACCTTTTTCATTTTGTTACTTTTTTTGTCTTAATAATGCAATTGTTCCGACCATCTCTTCCCAGGCGGCATCCATTTCCGCCAAAAGCTCCCTTCCTTTATCTGTTATGGTATAATATTTCCGGGGGGGGCCCTGCTGGGACTCTTCCCACCTGTAGCTAAGCAAACCTTGGTTCTTTTGCCTTGTGAGCAGAGGATACAACGTGCCCTCCACTACTATCATTTGAGCCTCCTTTAGCTCCGCTATCAATGATGAGGCATATGCATCATTGTTGTTAAGTATGCTCAGTATGCAGTACTCCAGCACACCCTTGCGCATTTGCGACTTGATGTTGTCTGTGTTAATCTCATTCATAACCCTTCAATTTAATCTATCTGTAAGTTGAAAATCTCCTGAGGTTCTCGGCAGTTGCCGGAATCCCCCTCATCTCGCACTTTTGTGCAGCCGAAACTGCCAAAGGAGCGACTATCCAGAACACTACATAGGCCCAAAAACCTGTGCCTCCCATTGCCAATGCCACTACAAAAAGGATTCTGATTATCACCACATCTACGTTAAGGTAGAGGGCCAGTCCGCTGCAAACACCTCCTATTGCTTTGTCATCACTGTCCCTGTACAGCTTTTTGACAGCAGGAATACTCCTCGCCTCTTCGCCATACCCGGCAGCATCATCCATTTGCGAACCATCGGGCATCCCCAGCTGGGAAATGATTGTGTTGACCATTGAGAGGTTGATTACTTGGTAACGGGAGCCCAATGCTTCGGTAAAAAGCTCGGCAATCCTCTCTTCCAGGTTTTCCATTACCTCGGCGGAGTCGTGTCCCATGCCGGTCTTTTCCTTAAATTTCGAAAGATAGAGGCTCAGCCTCTGATAGGCATCTTCGTCTACGACAAAGCTCTTTCTTCCTATTCCTACTGTAACTACTTTTTTCATTTTTAAACCTATTTAAAACTTTATAGAATTTGGCACTGCAAATATATATATAAATTTCATTACCTTGTATCACATAGTACTAATAATTTGCACAAAAAAAGCCCGTTACTTGCGTAACGGACTGATATCCATTTAGAAAATTTTCTTATTATTCTTGAGGTACTCCGGGTTGTTCTCCGGTTGGAGCCGGTGTTGTAGGGAATTCGGGTTGCCCTTGCAGAGGTGCTGCAGACTCAATCCGCTCCTGGATCTTACTCTGTTTTGCGCTGTCACCTGTAGAAACAAACGCTGTTGCAATAACACAAAGCAGGATAATGGTTATTGCCAGGGTCCAGGTTGCCTTTTCGAGGAAGTCGGCAGTTTGCCTCACTCCAAAAGTCTGGTTTCCCGAGGCAAAGTTGGCAGCCAGTCCGCCGCCTTTCGAATTCTGAACCAGCACGACAATTGTCAGTAATATACTGGCAATCACAATCAGAATAGCTATTACTGTATACATGATATTTATTGGTTATATTTTTCCTTTATACCTTTTACAAGGGTCGCAAAGTAACTACTTTTTTCCGGAAATAACAAAATTAGTTTTGCATATACATCCACTGCCTGTTTGTGGAATCCCTGCTCCAGGTATATGTTGGCCAGGGTCTCGGTGTAAAACGAGGCATCGTCAAACAACTCGGTGCTGTCAATCTCACAAGCCGGAACCGCAGCTACAGGTCCTTTACCCGAAAGCGCCGACCTTAGCAAAGAGGGCTTTTCGGCTATGAAGTTATCCAATGGCTTGGTTTTGTCCAGCTTTACCTCTTCGAAGTCTTTGGTTGTGAAGTAATCCCCTCCCGCAAGTATAAACCTGGGGGTGTTGTCGGGAACAAAATCGGCAATCTCCCTTGTGTCCGGCTCTCTGCCTTTCTCCGGAGGAAGCAGCTCCTCCTCACTCCCGTTATTTGAATGGAGGACAGGTTGCTCTGCAATTGAAGTCACCTCTGCGGGCATAGCCCGGGATAGTGCGTCCATAGGATCGTCCAGCTCAAAAAGATCGTCCACGGAGGTCTCCTCATGTTGCTCCCGGGAGCAACCGTTGTATATCTTGTACAATAAATCCCTGGAATATACCCTGGATGCAGCCTTCTCCAGGTAAACGTCCGAACTCTCCCTGTCTGCCTTGCAGATATTTTCATATATATCAAGGTATCCCAGACTGTACCAAGGGTAGTCCGATATCAGTTTTTCGGTGAATGAGAGGCTGAATTTGGGCATGTTTACCAGTTTGCTACGGTTTCGTTAAATATTTGTTCGGTGAGTTTTTCCACAATACTCTCTACCAGGCTGGATTCCACTGCATCCAGGGAAGAGGTAGAAGGATAGTCTTCAAATGCGGCAAAACTCTTTTCAAAATTTTCCTTTGGGTACTTGATGTTTGTAAATACAATCTTGACAGTCACACTCAGGCGGTTCTGCGCTGCCACCTCCTGGGCAGTAACAGCTATGGAAGCTGTCTCATAGCTTGTTATTGCACCCTCCACTATGAGGTCCCCGCCATCGTTGAGCAGCCTTAGCTTTGTCTGCCTGCGGTATTTATCCTTAAGCCCCTCGGTGAGGGTGTTGCTGAGCTGAGGGTTGATCCTCATGGCCCGGTTCTCGATGTTGAACACTGTTATGGATGTGACATCGGGAGCGATGGAGGTCCCCGAAAAGGAGTATATCCCGCATCCGCCCAGGCATAAAGCAATGATTATTATAAAGAGGCTCCTTCTCATAGGTCCAAATTTAACTCTTTTATTTTTCTGTACAGCGTCCTTTCCGAAATTCCGAGCTCCATGGCTGCAAGTTTTCTTTTGCCTCCGTGTTTTTCAAGTGCCCTGCGGATCAACTCTTCGTTGACCTTTTGGATTGAAAGCAAATCCTGCGTCTCCGTTGTTTCGTCAAAAAGGGAGTCGTTTTCGGGGTCATAGTCCACCACGGTTGTCTCCTCTATGTTTTGTGAAAGCTCCTTGTTGGAGGAGATCCTGGAGGCCGGCTGTACCTGCTCGGTCAAAGCAACCCTTTGCTTAAGCTCTTCTACCTCCTGCCTCAACTGGTAGAGGATCTTGAAAATGATATCGCGGTCGGTGAGGTAATCGGCCCCGTGTCCTTCGGTCCTTACCGGCAACCGGCTTGGCGACTCTCTGGGAAGGTACTTTTCCAGGATTTCTGGCCCGATGAGCCGGTTGTGTTCTATTACAGATATCTGTTCGGCAATGCTTTTGAGCTGCCTTACGTTCCCCGGCCAGCGGAAGCCCTCCAGCATGACCACGGCCTCGGGTGTTAGGCGTATGGCGGGCATCTTGTATTTGTCGGCAAAATCAAGCGCAAATTTTTTGAAAAGCAGGTGTATATCACCGGGCCTTTCCCTAAGGGAGGGAACCAGTATCGGGACAGTATTGAGCCTGTAGTACAAATCTTCCCGGAACTTGCCAAGTTCTATAGCCCTTGGCAGGTTTACATTTGTCGCGGCAATCACCCTTACGTCGGTCTTCTGGACCTTGGATGAACCTACCTTTATAAACTCTCCTGACTGGATTACCCTCAAAAGGCGCACCTGGGTAGATAGGGGGAGCTCTGCAACTTCGTCCAGGAAGAGGGTTCCGCCGTCGGCAACTTCGAAATAACCTTTACGGGTTTCAAAAGCTCCTGTAAAAGAGCCCTTTTCGTGGCCAAACAACTCGGAGTCAATAGTGCCTTCGGGGATGGCTCCACAATTGACTGCTATATACTGGTTATGTTTCCTTGGGCTGTTGATGTGTATGATCTGCGGGATAACCTCTTTCCCTACTCCGCTTTCTCCGGTAACCAACACGGAAAGGTCGGTACCGGCAACCTGGACAGCAATTTCTAGTGCCCTGTCCAATGCCGGATTCTCTCCTATGATATCAAACCTCTGTTTTAACGATCTCAAATCCATAATCCACAAAAATAGATAAAATTTATACCTTTGAAAAATTTAAGAAATCAACTGATGGAATATTTAGCTATCATACCTGCCAGGTTTGCCTCCACCCGCTTCCCGGGGAAGCCTTTGACCATGATTGCAGGCAAAAGCATGGTACAAAGGGTTTATGAACAGGCATGCAAAGCTTTTGCCAATGTTTATGTGGCAACTGACCATCCCGACATTTACAGCGCTGTGGAGGAGTTCGGAGGAAGGGTTGTCATGACCTCTGCCAACCACCCTAACGGCACCAGCAGGGTACTCGAAGCGATGCAAAAAATCGAGAAGATCCGGGGAACAATGTGCAAATATGTTGTAAACGTGCAGGGCGACGAACCTTTCATATCACCGGAACAGCTGCAGGAACTCACCAAATGTTTCGATGACCCCCAGGCCGAAATTGCCACACTTATGAAAAGGATAGAGGAGCAAGCGGAGCTTTACGACCCCTCCACGCCCAAGGTTGTATGCGACAAATACGGAAGGGCTCTCTATTTTAGCAGAAGTATCATCCCCTTCTTAAGGGATATCCCCCAAAATGAGTGGCCCGGCCACCACCCTTTTTACAAACACATAGGATTGTACGGTTACAAACGCGAAATCCTTCCCGAGATAGTCTCAATGGATGAAGGGTTGCTGGAAAAGGCCGAAAAACTTGAACAATTGAGATGGCTCGAAAACGGGATAAAGATATGTGTCAGGGAAAGTGCTTACAATTCGTATTCGGTGGATACTCCCGCCGACATTGATTCTTTGAAAGCTAAAGGTATAATTTAGTACAGGTTTTAACATTTTTTTATATATTTGCACCAATAGGCACGTTACATTATAAAGATTAAATAACTAAATATATTCAGAATGAAAAAGAATCTGTTAAAAGTTTTAGCGGTTGCAATACTCGGAATCTCGATTGCATCCTGCAGCAACCCTTCTAAAATGGCCAAGGATGCCCAGCTGGTTACGGTTGAGTCAAATCCCAGGGTACTGGAAGTGATTGCCGATGAGATCACTGCAACCTACACAATGAATTTCCCTGCAGAGTACTTCCACCCGAAGGCTATCCTGGAGGTGATTCCCGTACTGGTTTACCAGGGTGGCGAAGTTGCAGCACCTACATTCAAGCTGCAAGGAGAGAAGATTACCGACAACTACCAGACTATTTTCAAGACAGGCGGCAAAGCAAGCCAGACCATCAAGTTTGCCTACAAACCCGGTATGGAAAAATCTCACCTGGAGCTTCGCGTAGCTGTTTGGAACAAACTTAAGAAGTATGATTTCCCGGCTCCTTACAAACTTGCCGATGGTGCAAACATCACCTACAAACTGGTTCACACCGAGGGTGTGACTGCAATTGCCCCCAACAACTACCAAAAGATTATCCGCGAACAAAAGGAGACTCAGATTCTTTACACTATCAACAGCCATGTGGTTCGTCCAAAAGAACTTACCAAAGCCGAGATCAAAGAATTCCAGGATTTCCTTGCAAAAATTGAACAGGATGAGCGCCGCAAGGTAGCAGGTACCGACATCGTGGCTTACGCTTCTCCGGACGGTCCTACCACCCTCAACTCAAAACTTTCGGACAAACGTGGTGAGACAGCCAAACAGGCTTTTGACAAAGTTACCACCAAGGTTCCCGTGGATGCTCCCGTAAACGTACAAACAATTGCCGAAGACTGGGAAGGTTTCCAACAACTGGTTGCAGCCTCCAATATACAGGACAAAGAGCTGATCCTCCGTGTTCTTTCAATGTACAATGACCCTATGGTACGTGAAAGGGAAATCAGGAACATGTCTATGGTATTCAAAACACTTGCCGATAAAATCCTTCCCGAACTCAGGAGAGCCAGGATGATTGCCAATGTGGATTACACAAACTACACCGATGAGGAGCTTAAGGAACTTGCTTCTACAAACGTAGAAATCATGGATGTAGAGGCTCTGCTTTACACAGCCTCCTTGGTTAAGGAATACGACACAAAGGCTATGCTTTACAAAAAAGCAGGCGACAAATTCAAATGTGACCGTGGTTACAACAACCTGGCCGCAGTTGCACTTGCCAACGATAAGCTGGGCGATGCAAAAGCTGCACTTGCAAAAGTAAGCGACAGGACCTCTGCTTTCTACTATAACAACGCAGGTGTAGTTGCCCTTCGCGACAAAGATTACAAGACTGCTGCCGACATGTTTGCAAAATCATCATTGAGTGAGGCCAAATACAACTCTGCAATCCTGGATATCCTCAACGGTAAATATGCTGAGGCTGCCAACAAACTTGCCGGTTCCAAAAACGATAACGAAGGTCTTGCATACATTCTTACAAACCAGCTGGACAAAGCCTCTGCAGCAATTACCTGCAAATGCCCCCACGCTGCTTACATGAAAGCCGTTATTGCTGCCCGCCAGGGTAACATGAGCGAGGTTGCAAAACAACTTGAAGTTGTTTACAAAGATGAGGCGCTCAAAGCCCGTTCACAAAACGACATCGAGTTCGCAAAATTCAGGGAATAACCTTGATGCCATATCATAAAAAAGGCTGCCTTTACCGGCAGCCTTTTTTTATTATTTATCCTGATTGTTAGTCCAGCTTGAGCACGGCCATGAATGCACTCTGCGGAACCTCCACGTTACCTACCTGGCGCATACGTTTCTTTCCCTTCTTTTGTTTCTCCAAAAGCTTTCTCTTACGTGATATATCTCCTCCGTAACATTTGGCTGTCACATCCTTCCTTACAGCCTTCACTGTTTCGCGGGCAATAATCTTGGCTCCGATGGCAGCCTGTATTGCTATATCAAACTGTTGTCGCGGAATAAGTTCCTTGAGCTTCTCACACATCCTGCGCCCAAAGTCATATGCATGATCCCTGTGGATGAGGCTGGAGAGAGCATCCACCTGTTCCCCGTTGAGTAGTATATCCAGTTTAACGAGGCTCGCCTCCTTGTAACCTGTCACGTGGTAGTCAAAAGATGCGTAACCTCGTGAGACCGATTTGAGTTTATCATAAAAGTCAAATACAATCTCTGCCAGGGGCATGTCGTAGTTGAGCTCGACCCTTTCGCTGGTAAGGAAGTTTTGGCTGATGAGCGTTCCCCTTTTATCCATGCAGAGTTTCATGATAACTCCAAAGTACTCCGACTTTGAAATAATCTGTGCACGAATATAAGGCTCCTCAATATAATCAATAAGTGTGATAGCCGGAAGTCCCGAAGGATTGTGCACCTCAAGGGTATCCCCCTGGGTGGTGTAAACCTTGTACGAAACGTTTGGTACGGTTGTTATCACATCCATGTCAAACTCCCTGTAGAGCCTCTCCTGCACAATCTCCATATGGAGCAGCCCGAGAAATCCGCAACGGAAACCAAAACCAAGGGCAAGCGAAGATTCGGGCTCAAACACAAGGGAGGCATCGTTCAGTTGGAGTTTTTCCAACGACGCCCTGAGGTCTTCGTACTCATCGGCCTCAACCGGGTAAAGCCCGGCAAAGACCATCGGTTTTACCTCCTCGAATCCGGCTATTGATTTGGCGCAGGGCCTCTCCCTGTGGGTGATTGTATCACCTACCTTAACCTCGCTGGCAGTCTTGATTCCCGAGATAATATAGCCTACATCGCCCGTCCGCACCTCACCCGTAGGAACCATCTTCAAACGAAGTTTCCCTACTTCGTCGGCTTCGTACTCTTTGCCTGTGTTAAAAAACTTAACCTTGTCCCCTTTTCTTATCACCCCGTTCTCAACTTTGAAATAAGCAATGATCCCGCGGAAGGAGTTGAACACCGAATCAAAGATAAGTGCTTGCAGAGGGGCCTCTTCGTCACCCTTTGGAGGAGGTACCTTTTCTACAATAGCTTCCAGTATCTCCGGTACACCAAGGCCGGTTTTTGCACTGGCAAGGAGTATATCCTCGTCCTTACACCCGATGAGTTCTATAATCTGGTCTTTGACAGTGTCTACCATGGCACTGTCCATATCTATCTTGTTGAGTACCGGAATAATTTCCAGGTCATGGCCTATTGCCAGGTAGAGGTTGGAGATGGTCTGGGCCTGGATACCCTGGGTAGCATCCACAACCAAAAGTGCACCCTCACAGGAGGCGATTGCCCTGGATACCTCATAGGAAAAGTCCACATGGCCGGGGGTGTCGATCAGGTTAAGGATATAGTTCTCTCCCTTGTATTTATAGTCCATCTGGATTGCATGGCTCTTGATAGTAATGCCCTTCTCCCTCTCCAGGTCCATGGAGTCCAGGACCTGATTGTCCATATCCCTTCCGGTGACGGTTTGGGTTGCTTCCAAAAGTCTGTCGGCAAGCGTGCTTTTACCGTGATCGATATGGGCTATAATACAAAAGTTCCTAATATGCTTCATTTTATGTCTGGTGGAGTTAATGTCCGGGTGCAAAGATAAAAATAATTCCAAAATTATAAGTTTGATGCTATCTTTGTGGGATGTGTAATAAATCTTAACATTATAATGGCTCAAAAATCAAATCTACAAGAGATAGCCTCTCAGGTAAGAAGAGACATAGTCCGAATGGTAAACATGGCCTCTTCGGGTCATCCGGGAGGATCCCTTAGCAGTACAGACCTGCTGGTCACACTTTTTTTCAAGGAAATGGAACACTCGCCCCAAAGCTGGAGGCGCGATGGTGGCGGGAGTGATATGTTCTTCCTTTCGGCAGGCCATATGACACCTGTATACTACAGTGTACTGGCCCGCTCCGGTTACTTTCCCGTGTCGGAGCTCAACACCTTCCGCAAATTGGGATCAAGACTACAGGGACACCCCTCGGTTGAGCGTGGTCTCCCCGGTGTGCATGTGGCATCCGGCTCGCTGGGTCAAGGGTTGTCTGTGGCAAATGGTGCTGCCCTTGCAAAGAGGGCAAACGGCGAGGAGAAATTCGTATATGTGCTGTTGGGTGACGGAGAGAGCGAAGAGGGCCAGGTTTGGGAAGCAGCCATGTTTGCTGCACACTACAAGCTCGACAGGCTTATCGCATTCACAGACTGGAACGGACAACAGATTGACGGTCCGGTGGAAGCCGTTATGAATCTGGGCGACCTCCATGCAAAATGGGAGGCATTTGGCTGGAGTTGCGAAGTAATCGACGGGCATGACATGGATGTAATTTCGGAATCGATCCAAAAAGCAAAAATGAGTATCGGTGACGGCAAACCCAAAATGTTCCTTTTGGACACATCTATGGGTAAAGGAGTTGATTTTATGGAAGGTACTCACCATTGGCATGGTAAAGCTCCAAACAGCGAGCAAACAGCTCAGGCTTTGGCTCAACTTACCGAAACCCTGGGTGACTTTTAACATGCTTTTCCAACCCCAAATTTTAAATGAGATGAAAGAGAAATTCAACAATACAGGAAACAAAGATACACGCTCAGGTTTTGGAGCAGGATTACTGGAGCTGGGTCGCAAAAGGGAAGATGTTGTAGCCCTTTGCGCCGACCTTACAGGATCATTGAAGATGGATGCATTCGAAAAGGAATTTCCCGAAAGGTTTTTCCAATGTGGGATTGCAGAGGCAAATATGATGGGTACTGCAGCAGGCCTGGCAATTGCCGGCAAAGTACCGTTTGCCGGTTCATTTGCCGAGTTTGCCACCGGCAGGGTTTATGACCAGGTGCGCCAGGCAATTGCCTATTCCGAGACCAATGTAAAGATATGCGCTTCCCATGCAGGGATCACTTTGGGAGAGGATGGTGCAACCCACCAGACCATGGAAGATGTTGGACTTATGAGAATGCTCCCCAACTTTACCGTTATCAACCCTTGTGACTACAACCAGACCAAGGCAGCCACAATTGCCATTGCCGACCACCATGGTCCCGTTTACCTTCGCTTTGGGAGGCCGTCGGTACCCAACTTTACCCCGGCCGATGCTCCGTTCGAGATAGGCAAGGCCTTGGTAATCACCCCCGGGAAAGATGTCACTATCTTTGCCACCGGTCATATGGTATGGGAGTCAATCGAAGCTGCCGATATCCTGGAAAAAGAGGGAATCTCGGTTGAGCTTATAAATATCCATACCATTAAACCTTTGGATAAAAAAGCGGTCTTAGAATCAGCAGCCAAAACCAAAGCAGTTGTTACTGCAGAGGAGCACCTGATTGCCGGAGGAATGGGAGAACTGATTGCCGGACTTCTCGCGAGGGAACTGCCTCTGCCTGTAGAGATAGTAGCTGTGGACGACCTTTTTGGACAAAGCGGGACACCTGACCAACTAATGAAAGAGTACGGACTCACGGCCCAAAACATAGCAGAGGCGGCAAGAAAGGTCATCAAAAGAAAGGCCTAGCCCTGGTTTATAATTAAACTGATGGAAGATAAGGATCTCTTACAATTGTTTCGAGAGGAGGGGAAAGAAAATTATGCCTTCAACCTTATCGTGGATAAGTACAGCGAACGCCTCTACTGGCATATCCGCAAAATCACTGCGTCGCATGACGATACTAATGATATCCTTCAAAACACTTTTGTAAAGGCTTGGAATGCTCTTCCCTCCTTCCGGGAAGAGTCCCGCCTTTATACTTGGCTCTACCGCATCGCAACCAACGAGTCCCTTACTTTTATAAAGAAATCGAAGATGAGGTCTTTCCTCTCCCTGAGCGATTACTCCAAACAGGTGGAGAATCAGCTTGAGGCCGACCCCTACTTCAACGGGGACGAGACACAGAGGATCTTCCGCAAGGCAATTATGAAGCTTCCCGGCAAACAGAGGGCAGTTTTTACCATGCGCTATTACGACGAAATGAAGTACGAAGAGATCTCGGAGATACTCGGAACATCTGTAGGGGCTCTCAAGGCCTCGTACCACCACGCATTTCAAAAAATTCAGGAATATTTGAAAGAGTCAGTTTAATCCTTTTCACATTTAAATAGTCAAAGAGGTATGAAAGCAAAATTCGACATAGAGGATCCGGTGTTAAAAAAGCATCTCAGGGAAAACTCCTTCAATGTTCCGGAGGGATATTTCGCCGAGCTGAGGGAGATCCTTCCCTCCAAGATAGGCACCTCTGCAAACAGAAGCGGTAATCCCGGAATCTGGACCGTGCTTAAACCGCAACTTGGTCTTGTTATGGCATTTGCCCTGGTTTTCCTGGCCGCCTACGGAGTCTTTGGAATATTCGGAAAAGGAGATGACCTTACCCGAGGTGGCAATGGACAAATTTCCGGCATAAATGAGACTATATATATAGAGGAGGGATTCCTTAAAACAACATTCATTGACTTTTATGACAATGAAACAGACTCTGTAACAAGACAAAGCAACCAAATAAGCCAGGATGAGCTCATTGACTATATAAATGAAAATCTGGATCTTGTTACCCTATCATATTTAGAAGTAAGAGATTAAAAAAATGAAAAGGTTAATCACAATTGCATTAATAATTGCCTTTGGCAGCACACTAATGGCACAGCCTTCTGAGAGGCAGCAACAACGTTCCCAATGGTACCAACAGGTACAAAATGCAAAAATTGCATTTTTTACCACCGCTATAGACCTCACACCCAAAGAAGCCGGGGATTTTTGGCCACTGTACAACGAGTTCTGGAAAGAGCGTGAGATGGTAAACCGAAGGTCCCATCAAGCTTTGCGAAGAATAGGAAGGGTCCTGGATGGAGAGGAGAAGGCCTCCGAAGTGCAACTCAAAGAGCTTATTGAGACCTATATTTCGGGAGGAGAGGCCGAGGGAGTCATTCTCAAAACCTATTACCCGCGGTTTTTGAAGATTCTTTCAGTGGAAAAAGTAGCAAAAATGTATAAAGCCGAGGAGGATTTCCGGATCAAGATGATTCAGCAGCTCAGACAGGGTAACCATCCCGCCAAGCCAACTCCTTAAGATAATACTCCCCTACCAGGTTTACGTAGTCCTTTGTATATATCAAACCACCCGAATGTTGCATAACCAAGGTTTCGATATGAGGTAAAACAAACTCCTTCCCTGCCATCGGCGGGGATTTTTTTTGCAGCTCAATCAAGTACCTTTTGGGTTCTTTGTTTTCCAATGTCTTTAACCTGCACAACCTTTTCAGGTCAAACATCCCATTGGCAGCAGCCATGTGCACCAGCTCATCTCCCTCGTTTGCCGGCAATATCAAAGCCAATATCCCATCGTCCTTTAAAAGGTTAAAGGAACTTACCAGCAGTTCGCCGGGAGGAAGCAGGTCGTTGTGCCTTGCTATACTCCTGCGCAGTGAGGGAGCCTTGAGGGAGTTAGAAAAAAAGGGAGGGTTTGAGAGTACCAGGTCAAATATACCATGGTTTAAAGGATCCTTGGAATATTGCTGCAGGGATATGTGGCTTGCAACAAGGTTGTTGCTCCAAGGTGATGATTCAAAATTGAACAGGGACTCTTCATAAGATGCATGGTCAATCTCTATCCCGTGGACTTTAAAAGCAGTGCCCATCCTTGCTAACCTGCAGGCCATAATGAGGGATATGACCCCTGTCCCCGAACCGGCATCCAGCACCATTGTTTCCTGCAATTTGCCTTTTGGGCATTCCCGGAAGGCGGGCAATTTGACCCAGGCAGGTAAAAGAACCCCGTCGGTATTTACCTTCATGGCTGCTCCTGATTGCCTTACCGTAAATCCTTTAAAGTAAAAATTCGCCATCTTTCATTTCGAGGATCCTGTCGCTCATTGAGGCCAGCTCCCTGTCGTGGGTAACGATCACAATGGTTAAACCAAAACGGTCCCTAAGGTCGAAAAAAAGTTTGTGTATCTCC
>SABC01000077.1 GCA_009929175.1 Bacteroidia bacterium
TCGTACTACACTACCCGTTGGTCTCTGCCCGTTCTTATGACTTCACAGGAGATAAATGGTGCTGATAATCTTGACTTTGTTGATAACCTTACAGCATGGTTCAATATTGAAATGCCACCATTGATGAGTGTAACAACTGCTTTGGTTTTGTCGTTTGTGTTTGGCCTTGGAGTTTCAGCTGCCGGGGCTTCCAGATTAAAATTTGCACTTGGGGAGCTCAGGGATATCATTACCAGGATTATTACAGGTGTGATAATTCCTTTGCTCCCGCTGTATATCTTTGGCATTTTTCTCAAAATTGGTGCAGAGGGTCAAGTATCACTAGTATTAGGTCTTTTCTTCAAAGTGATCATAGTGATATTTGTAATGCATGTGTTGCTTTTGCTCTTTCAATTTGTCACTGCAGGCCTTATTACTGGCAAAAACCCCTTAAAGGCTTTGCTGACCATGATGCCTGCCTATATGACAGCACTCGGAACCCAATCATCTGCAGCTACAATTCCGGTTACCCTTATACAGGCAAAGAAAAATGGTGTCGACGAAGATGTTGCGGATTTTGTAATCCCTTTGTGTGCCACAATTCATTTGTCCGGCAGTATGCTCAAAATAGTAGCGTGTGCCTATTCAGTAATGCTTATGTCTGGTCTGGCAACCGGTATGGACCTGTTTGGAGGTTTCATAATGATGCTGGGAATTACAATGGTCGCTGCTCCCGGTGTCCCGGGTGGTGCAATAATGGCTGCTGTTGCTTTGTTACAGTCGATGCTTGGGTTTGATGAGACATTGACTGGGTTGATGATAGCACTTTATATTACAATGGATAGCTTTGGTACTGCATGCAATGTTACCGGAGATGGTGCGATAGCATTGGTAATGAATAAAATAAATAAATTATTAAAAAAATGAAAAAAATTGCCCTACATTGGCAGATTCTGATTGCCATTGCACTCTCCATTCCATTCGGGATATTTTTTTATGATTATGCACCTTCAATCAAATGGATAGGTGATATTTTTATCAGGGCTCTTAAAATGATAGCCTTACCCATTGTCTTTTCTTCACTTGTAATGGGAGTTTCGAGTCTGGGGGGCTACAAGGACCTGGGAAGGTTAGCCGGAAAAACATTTGCCTTTTATGTTTTTACAACTGCACTTGCTGCTACTATCGGCATTATTGCCGTGAATATATTCAAACCTGGGATAGGAGCAGACCTCAATCTTTCGGAGTCTGTCAATGACCTGGCGGTAACATCACTTTCGTTCAAAGACCAGGTTGTCTCAATTGTCCCCGATAATGTTTTTGCAGATTTGTCCAAAGGGAATTTCCTTCCCGTGATCTTTTTTGCAATTCTGTTCGGCTTCTTTGTGACCAAAGCAGCAGAGGAGAACAAGAAAATACTGAGTGATTTTTTCAATGCTGCATTTGAGGTATTCATGAAGATGACCCTTACCATTGTAAAATTCACTCCATACGGGGTCTTTGCAATTGTTTCCAATATTGTTGCTGACCAACAAGGAGATCCCGATAAACTATATTCGATAGTTAGCAGCCTTGGATTGTACACATTGGTAGTATGGGGTGGTTGTATTGTCCATGCAGGATTGGTCTTGCCAGGGCTTGTGTATGGCTTCACCCGACTTAACCCGTACAAACATATCAAGCAGATGTCAGTACCTTTGCTGACCGCATTTTCTACCTGTTCATCCGGAGCTACCCTTCCATTGACAATCAGGGATTCTCAGGAAAAAACAGGAATTTCAAATAAGATTGCAAGTTTTGTGTTGCCTTTGGGAAGTACTGTCAATATGAACGGTACCGCCCTTTATGAGGGTGTTACTGCAATTTTCATTGCACAGGCATACGGTATTGACCTTTCGGTAGGGCAGCAGTTTGTTATAGTCCTCACCTCTGTTTTGGCAGCTGTAGGTTCTGCCGGGATTCCAATGGCCGGGCTGGTTATGATTGCAGTGGTGCTTGGTGCTGTTGGATTGCCTCTGGAGGGAATAGGGCTTGTCCTGGCCGTGCAGCAACTTTGCGATATGATCCGTACCTCAGTCAATGTTTATGGAGATACCTGTGCTGCAGTAGTGGTGGCTCATTCCGAAGGGGAGAAGCTCAACCTGTAACCTCTGCCCGAACTTTTGACCATTTCCCGGAGAGTATCCTGGAATACTCCGGAAGAGGAGAGTTCTTCCAGCATAATGTGTATCCTGTAGTCCCATATATGGTGTGGGTCTGCAGGGTTATTGATCCTTTCATTTGAATAGGACGGGGACCTTAATTGTTCAAACATTGCAAGCAAATCCTGCAGGGGTATAATGCATAGCATGGACTGCGACTTCATGTGAGCATCCACAATTTCCCTGCAGGTTTGTTGGGGGCAGTCTTGATAATCGGCTATCTTTTTTCCACCGTATTTAACCCACCATTCCCTCATGGTTTCGGTATCATGTGTAGAGGTACTGCATACTGACAAATAGGGAAAAGTAGCAGGATTCCCGTTGCTACTGTCCCCTTTGGGCATCCTTTCCAGCTCCAGTGTCAAAATCTTTAATTGATCCATAACTTCGGGAACAGATGGGGGGACCATACCTAGGTCTTCTCCACATGCCAGCATTCCGGAGGAGCTGAGCAATGGTTGCAAATGCCTGATCCCGTTGCTTTTCCATATTTGGTCATGGCGATGGTAAAAATAATCACCGTATAGTTTGTCAAATGCCCTTTTTTCCCGAACATCAAGTGAGTGGTATTGCTCAGTTAGTTTTGCACTTATGGCCGGGTGAAGTTTTTCTGGATTCCGTCTCTCTAGTATGAATAGTTGATCCAGTATTTCTTGTGTGTATCCAAATGAACGGATTTCTTGCATTGTGAAAGGCAAAGATGGTTCAAAAGTTCCTTCACGACCGTCGTCCGAATCTACCGGGATATTCCATATCCTGAAGAATCCCAGTATATGGTCTATCCTGTATGCATCAAAAAACTCTGCCATCTTGGCAATCCTCTCCCTCCACCAGGAGAAACCTTCCAGCTCCATAGCGTACCAATTGTAAAGAGGGAAACCCCAAACCTGCCCTTTTTCGGAAAAGTAGTCGGGAGGAGCACCGGCTTTGGATGAGAAATCAAACAGATGGGGTTCTGTCCATGCCTCTACAGAATATCTGTCTATTCCTATCGGTATATCTCCTTTAAGGATAACCTTTTTGCTTACTGCATACTGGTGTGCATCGGATAGTTGTTTTTGCAAGTGGTATTGGACGAAAAAGTAAAATTCGATCTCTTCACGGCACTTGCTAGATTCGGAAAGCATGGATAGGGCCTCGTTCTTGTCGTATGTACGGAATCGTGGCCACTGGGTATAATTTGCGGTGTGGTATCGGTCTCTAAGATGGCTGTAAACAGCGTAAGGAAGGAGCCATGATTCGTTGTTTTTGTAAAAAGCCTTGAATTCCTTTGATTTTGACAGCTTATCCCAGTCCTGTCTGAATATTTGTTTAATATAGAGCCATTTGGTACGGATTACTGATTCCCAGTCTACTTTATCGGAGTTGTTTAGTTTTGCACGTTTCTTTATGAACCTTTCCCGGAACTCCCTCTCTTTGACACGTCCCAACTGCTCCAGGTTCATATACACAGGGTGTATTGCATAACCCGATATCGCAGAATATGGATAAGAATCCCGTTGGTCGTAGCTTCTGGTGGTGTCGTTTAATGGTAAAAGCTGTAACAAGTTCATTCCAGATTGGCTTATAAGGTCAATCATAATCCTGAGGTCTCCAAAATCACCAATTCCGCAACTATTTTGGCTCCTAAGGGCAAAAAGAGGCACTGCACTCCCGGCCAGCCTGACTTTATGAGGAACAATACGTACCGGATGGTCGTTAAGTATTGTACAAGAGTCTTTCATACAATCCACTTTTATGAACTTTCTGTCAAATCCCTCTTCCCATAAAAAACTTACGGTTCCATTCCCGGAAGTCTGCACAACATACTTGTATTCAAAAAGATCTGGTAACTGGTCGAGAGTAGCTCCAATGCTCCACATACCCTCTCCGGCCGACCTCATCCTCAAACCTTTCTGAGGCATCCAATTGCCGGAAATTGGGGAGTTGCCGCATAGCACAACCTCTGTGTCATTTGGTAAGTTGGGGCAAAAAACATTGAAAGTCAGTTGCTCTCCTGAGTACAAAGGGTATTGGTCATTCCTGTTGAAGAGTATGCGGGTAAAAGGAGTTGAATAGTAAACAGATTGGCTGTTCCTCTCCCTCCAAAAATCGTGTATCAAATGCTCTTTTTTTGCAGGACTATCGAATTTCCTTCCTGCTCCAGCCTCTGTAATGTAACCATCCCTCCTTTTTAAAAGGTAGGAGTAAATAAAGCGAGTGTTGTTTTTGATATTGATTGTCAATTTCCATAATCCGTCCGAGTACTTCATTGGTTTCGATTGCTGGGGATTATTGCCCTTGAGCTCTGGTACCGAACCAGTGATGTGGATTTCCTCTCCGGGCAGGGTGACGAAAGGAAGTGAGAACGTGATTTTGACCATTATTATATTCTTTTAGTTGTAAATATAATTCAAATAGCGTACTATCTTTGCAAAAATTGCACCATATGAGAGTTTCTTTGTTTAGTTTAGATATTTCTGGAGAAAGTAAGTCAAAAAAGCTGGAGAACTACTCTCTTAAGCTGGAGGAGGCCTTTACCGGCGGAGTGTCAACAGACCTGATTGTCTTACCGGAATTTTTCACAACAGGATTCCCTGCTAACCGCATTGAAGCCGAATCAGGAGAGGGGATCACATTGTCTTGGTTAAAAGAGGTAGCACACAGATACTCAGCAGCGGTCCTGGCCTCCTTCCCTGTAAGTGATGGAATTCATTTTTTCAACAGGGCTTTTTTTGTTACCCCAGAGGGTTCAAGCAAACATTATGACAAAAGGCATCTGTTTTCTTACGGAGGTGAGGATAAGGAATACACCAAAGGGAATAAAAAACTTATCGTCAATTTCAAGGGTGTATCAATTTCAGTGAATATATGCTACGACCTCAGGTTCCCTGTATGGAGCCGTAATGTGGGGATGGAATATGATTTGCTAATTAACATTGCAAACTGGCCCTCTTCCCGTTCCTGTGTTATTGAACCGTTGTTGAAGTCCAGGGCAATTGAAAACCTATGTTATGCTGCTTTTCTCAACAGAAGCGGCAGCGATGCAGTTAGTAGTTATAACGGTGAGAGATTGTTTTATGACTACAACGGTAAAGATGTAATTCCAATTAAAACTGGCACCAATTTTTCATGTTATGAATTCTCAATCAATACCCTTGTTGAATACAGGGAGCGATTTGGAGCCTGGAGGGATGCCGATAAATTTGAAATACTTTTATAAAATATGAATTTAAGACTGCTTTACTCTATCTTTTTACTTCTTTTACTTACGTTGTCTTCATGTTCCCGCAAAGGACCTGCAGATGGAAACTACAGACTGGAGATTTATGCTACAAACGATCTGCATGGTAGGTATTTTAACTCCATGTATATAGATAATCAGCATCATCCTCATTCACTAGCATCCGTTTCATCGTTTATCAGTCAACAAAGGCAGGAATCAGGCCGGGAAAATATTCTGCTGCTGGATATCGGAGACCATTTACAGGGAGATAACGCTGCATTTTATTATAATTTTGTCGACACAACATCTGTCCACATTTTTGCTTCGGCAGTCAATTATTTGGAGTACGATGCCATAGTTGTGGGCAACCATGATGTCGAAGCAGGCCACCCTGTTTACAACAAACTTGTAAAGGAACTACATATGCCTTATCTTGCTGCAAATGCAATAGATATATCAAGTGGTAAGCCTTATTTTGAACCCTATGCCATTATTGAAAGGAATGGGATTAGAATTGCCGTTATTGGAATGACCAACCCCAATATTCCCAATTGGCTCTCTTCCCATCTTTGGGAAGGAATGGAATTCCGGGAGATCAGCGAATCTCTTAGCTACTGGGTAGAATACGTCAGGGAGAATGAAGCACCCCATATAGTTGTGGCTGCTTTGCATGCCGGCTTGGGTGACCAAGAAAACGATTCAAAAGAGAACCCTGCAAGATATGTTGCATCGAATATTCCCGGGATAGATATTGTTTTTGCTTCCCATGACCACAAAATCACCGCCGAAAAAATTTCCAATGGAAAGAAAGAGGTACTGCTGCTGGAGGGAGGTTCGAGAGCATCACACCTATCGGCAGCATTTGTTGATTTTGTTGTAGAGAATGGGATAATTTCATCTATCAAAATTGAAGGAGAAACCATCCCTATGGAAGGAGTTGATCCGGATATTGAGTACCTGGACATGTTCAAAAATGAATATGAAGCTATTAAGAACTTTACAAACAAGCCTGTCGGCATGCTGCTGAACGATATATCTACAATTGATGCCTACTTTGGACCTTCGGCCTTTATAGATATGATCCATACCCTCCAGCTTGAAGTTTCGGGCGCAGATATCTCATTTGCTGCACCACTATCTTTTAATGTATCCAAAAAAGCGGGACAACTCAATTTCCAGGATCTTTTAGACATATATCCGTATGAAAATCAGTTGTATGTAATTACAATGACAGGTGCAGAAGTTAAGAACTACCTAGAATATTCCTATTCCAAATGGGTTGAACAATACCCATCCGCAAGTGGGTATATGTTACAAATCAATCCGGGGGGGAAAGGCGACAGGGCACGATTCCGCAATATTTACTTCAATTTTGATTCGGCAGCAGGTATCTTTTATGAAGTTGACATAACCAAGGGTGACCATGAACGGATAACAATAAAATCATTAGCCAACGGCGCTCCTTTTAACCTGTCTGCCACTTACAAAGTAGCAATGTCTTCATACAGGGCCAGCGGGGGAGGAGAGTTATTATTGAAGGGAGCAGGAGTACCTAAAGAACTGATGGATCAAAGACTTGTTACACGTCATGCAGATATCCGCCAACTGCTCTACAATAAAATTGTTGAGAGAGGTTCCATTGAAGCAATTCCACTCAACCACTGGAAATTTACCCCCGAAAATTTGGTTGGCAAGCTTGCCCCTAAAGATAAAGCTACCTTATTCATCCCTCGGATAAATTAACAACTATCTTAAGAAGAGGCAAATAAAAAACCTGACCAAGAAATTAGTCAGGTTTTTTATTTTAACATTTCAATGAGTATCTTAAAACCACTTATTTAGCAAAACTAACTGAACGGGTTTCCCTAATAACGGTGATTTTTACCTGTCCAGGATATACCAATTCGTCCTGAATTTTCTTTGCAATGTCAAGTGACAGTTGCTCTGACTCTTGGTCGGTTACGTTTTCACTTCCCACAATTACCCTCAATTCGCGTCCAGCCTGGATTGCATAAGATTTTGTAACACCAGGGTAGGAGAGTGCAAGATCCTCCATCTCCCTTAGGCGTTTAATGTATGACTCTATCACCTCCCTGCGGGCACCTGGCCTTGACCCGGAAATGGCATCGCTTACAAGCACCAACGGAGAAATAATAGAGGTCATTTCGGTCTCTTCGTGGTGTGCACCGATAGCATTACAAATATCTGGTTTCTCTTTGTACTTTTCGGCCAGTTTCATACCCAATATTGCATGTGGAAGCTCAGGATCCTCGTCCGACACTTTTCCAATATCATGTAACAAACCAGCTCTTTTTGCAACTTTTGCATTGAGGCCGAGTTCTGATGCCATGGTTGCGGCAATGTTTGCAACCTCACGAGAGTGCTGGAGAAGATTTTGGCCGTATGATGAACGGTACTTCATGCGGCCTATGAGTTTGATTAGTTCAACGTGAAGACCATGGACACCCAAGTCAATACAAGTCCTTTTCCCTGTTTCCAGAATCTCGTCATCAAGTTGTTTTTGAACTTTTGCAACAACTTCTTCGATTCTTGCAGGGTGAATGCGTCCGTCAGTAACCAGTTGGTGGAGGGCAAGCCTTGCCACCTCCCTGCGGACAGGGTCGAAAGCAGACAACAGGATTGCTTCCGGGGTATCATCAACAACAATCTCAACTCCGGTAGCCGCTTCCAGCGCCCTGATGTTACGACCTTCCCTTCCAATGATCCTCCCTTTGATCTCATCACTTTCAATATTGAATACTGTGACGGCATTTTCAATGGCTGTTTCGGGGGCTATACGTTGGATTGTGTTGATTATGATTCTTTTGGATTCTTTACTTGCAGTCAGCCGGGCTTCGTCCATTACTTCACTGATAAAGGACATTGCTTCGCTTTTTGCCTCCGATTTCATCGTCTCTATCAGTTGGTTCTTTGCTTCCTGTGCAGATAAACCAGCGATGTTTTCAATTTTTTGGA
>SABC01000226.1 GCA_009929175.1 Bacteroidia bacterium
CGTCTCAAGATATATTATGTTACGCAAGTGGGAGTCAAACCTCCACTTTTCGCCTTTCAGGTGAACAAAAGGGACTTGATGCATTTTTCATATTCTCGATATTTGGAGAACAAAATCAGAGAAGCCTTCGGATTTGAAGGAACTTCTGTGAAGTTTGTTTTTCGGGAAAAAGGGGAAAAGGGGGAAGCATAAATGTGGGCGATGGTTGCTCTGGCGGCATTGGGAGGATACCTTCTTGGGAATATTAACCCTTCCATTATCCTGGCAAAAATGGCGGGAAAGGATATTCGAAAAGAGGGAAGTGGCAATGCAGGAACTACCAATACCTTGCGAGTATTAGGGAAGAAAGCCGCGTTAGCCACCTTGGTAATTGACGTTCTAAAAGGAACCTTTGCGGTACTTATGGGGACCATGATTGCTAACCATTCCCAATGGCCTTATCATGTTGTATTGTTGGGGATGGTGGCAGGGCTGGGTGCCATGACTGGACATAATTGGCCTGTTTTCTTTGGCTTTCGTGGCGGCAAGGGTGTTGCCACTACCTTTGGTGTATTGGTGGGTGTCCAGTTCTATTTGGCACTGGCCTGTTTTGGGGTGATGGTGGGGTTGGTATTCATCACACGAAGAGTATCGGTGGGATCAATCGGTGTGGCCATGGCACTTCCCATACTCATTCCCTTGATGGGACGAGAGGCTTATGGAGAACCGTCCGGATGGTTTCTGACATGGGGAATTATCATTAGTCTGATGCTGTTATTTAAGCATCGCGGGAATATAAAAAGGTTATGGAGAAAAGAAGAACCCAAGCTGAGTTTTAAGGGGAAGGGAGCATAATATGAAAAAAATTGGTGTGATTGGGGCAGGAAGCTGGGGAACTGCACTGGCCATTACCTTGGCAGACAAGGGCCATGAAGTGAATCTTTGGGATGTGAACCCCGTTCATTTAGAGGGATTGGAAGAGAGCCGGGAGAACAAGCCATTTTTACCGGGGATTCCCTTGAGCCCTGGAATTTCGATCCGAAAAGAAATGGAAGAAACGGTAGCTGATCGAGACATGGTGGTTTTTGCTGCACCGGCCCAACATTTTAGAGAAGCCCTGACCCAAGCGTTGCCCCACTTAAAAAACCAAGTGTTGGTAAATGTGGCCAAGGGAATCGAACAAAAAACCTTGAAACGGATGTCTCAGGTAGCAGAGGAAGTGGCACCGAAATTTGATTATGTAGCATTATCCGGCCCCAGCCATGCGGAAGAGGTGGGGCAAAAGCTACCTACTACGGTATCCGTAGCCAGCAGAAAAGAACAGGCCGCCTTGATGGCACAAGAGGTTTTTATCACGGACCGTTTTCGCGTATATACCAATCGGGATATTCTAGGTGTGGAGTTGGGCGGAGCCCTGAAAAACATTATCGCATTGGGAGCAGGCATTTCTGACGGTATGGGCTTCGGAGACAATGCAAAGGCCGCCATTATGACCAGAGGTATTGCGGAAATTGCACGTTTGGGGGTGCAAATGGGCGCCGAGAGGGAAACATTCTTGGGTCTGGCCGGTATTGGAGATTTGATTGTAACCTGTACAAGC
>SABC01000227.1 GCA_009929175.1 Bacteroidia bacterium
ATCCTACCCTTGGAGAAACTGTTGTGGTTATTGGTATGGGGTTGATTGGTTTGCTTACTGCTCAGTTGTTAAAGGCGAACGGTTGCCGGGTGATCGGGACCGATCTTGACGAGGGTAAGCTTGCTTTGGCTGCTAAATGGGGTATCTCTACATTCAATTCCGGTAGTGGCGATGTTGTTAAGTTTGTCGAGGAGCAGACGGGGGGTGTCGGTGCTGATGGTGTTGTTATCACTGCCTCTGCACATACCGATTCTATTATATCACAGGCTGCAAGGATGAGCAGGAAAAGGGGCAAAATTGTGTTGGTTGGTGTGATTGGGCTTAATATCAGCCGTGCGGAATTTTATGAGAAGGAACTTACTTTCCAGGTTTCTTGTTCTTATGGGCCGGGGAGGTATGACAACGATTACGAAAACAAGGGTATGGATTATCCTCTGCCTTTTGTCAGGTGGACCGAGAAACGTAATTTCGAGGCTGTTTTGCAGGCCATCTCTTCGGGTGGGATAACTGTCAAAGAGATGATAACCGAGAGGGTTCCTTTGGAGTCTTACAAAGAGATTTATGACAACCTGGGCAATCATGGCTCTATTGCTTCCATAATTGAGTACAATGGTGTTGACTCTGCATTGGTGGGTTCAAATACCGTTGTTTTGAATTCAAATAGCTTTAGTGGTTCCAAGGGGGTTATTGGTGTTATTGGTGCGGGTAATTTTACCAAAATGACCATGCTGCCGGCTCTCAAAGGTAGTGGTGCTGCTTTCAAATATATTGCCAGCCAGGGGGGGCTTTCGGGTACTACTTTGGCAAAGAAGTTTGGGTTCTCCCACTCCACTACAAATTACAAGGATATACTTGCCGATGGTGATGTAGACTTGGTAATGATCACTACACGCCACGATCTTCATGCGGGTATGGTAGTGGAAGCTTTGAATGCAGGGAAAAATGTTTTTGTAGAGAAGCCGCTTGCTTTGAACGATGATGAGTTGTCTTTGATTACCGATGCATATAATAAGAGTGGCAAATCTTTGACTGTAGGGTTTAACAGGCGTTTTTCGCCTCATATTACAAAGATCAAGTCTTTGGTTGGCGATAGTCAAATGAATGTGATTGCAACAATGAATGCCGGTTTTATTCCGGCCAATGTTTGGGTTCATGATATGAAGGTGGGCGGTGGCCGTATTATTGGCGAAGCGTGCCACTACATAGACCTCATCTCCTATTTGACAGGGAGTCGTGTAAAATCGGTTTGTATGAACGCCATGGGAAGCAATCCCGAAGAAAATACCGACAATGCCTCTATCTTGTTGAGATATGAAAATGGTTCTACAGGTGTCATCAACTATTTTGCCAACGGTTCCAAAGCATATTCCAAAGAGCGCGTAGAATTATTCTCCCAGGAGAGGACATTGATCATGGATAATTTCCGCGAGACTCGCGGTTACGGGGTAAAAGGCTTTTCCAAACTAAAAACCTCCCTGGACAAAGGTCACAAGAACCAATTCCACCAATTGATAAGAGCTGTGAAAGCCGGTGGCCCGGCACTAATCCCATTTGACAGCATAATG
>SABC01000228.1 GCA_009929175.1 Bacteroidia bacterium
ATCCAGCCGGGGTGCGAAATCATTGTACCCAACAAACCCGATAAGAAGGGAATGTCTCTGGGGGAAATTATCGGACTGAGCTCTTCCATCGCCTCATTAGGTGCCATTGTGGCAACACTGTTAACATTAACTAAATAATACAGAGAGATTCGTTTATGAATGAAATAGATAAACAACCTGTCTCAATCCAAACAGAAGAGGAACAGGAGATTGATTTGCTGGAATTAGCTCAAAAGGTATGGGCCGGACGAAAACTGATAATTAAAGTTTGCAGTGTGGCACTTGTGGTGGGATTAGTGGTGGCTTTCAGTATACCGAAGGAATATACTACAGCTGTAACACTGGCTCCCGAAGCGGGAGGAAAAGGTGGTGCAGGAAATCTGGGGGCCCTAGCCAGTATGGCAGGAATCAACCTATCGTCAGGAGCAGGAGATGAGGCCCTTTCACCGGATCTCTACCCCGATATTGTAAAATCCACCCCCTTTTTACTGGATCTTTTTCCGGTAAAGGTGACCCCTATGGAAAACGGAAAAACGGTTACACTCTATGAATATATGGACAAACACCAGCGGGCTCCCTGGTGGGGGGTGATTACTTCTGCTCCTTTCAAAGCAATAGGTTGGATTTCTTCTTTGTTTAAGGATGAAGTAAAGCCTTCGGGCGACACAAAGCCTGATGCATTCAGACTGACTAAAAAGCAAGCAGATATAGCTAAAGGAATAAGCGATCGCATTATTGCCAGCGTCGATAAAAAAAGCGGGGTAATATCATTGAGTGTTACCATGCAGGATCCGTTGATTTCTGCCGCTCTTACCGATACGGTGATGCAAAACCTGCAAAGTTACATTACAGAATACCGCACCAACAAGGCTAAGCGGGATTTGGCTTATACAGAAAAACTGTATAAAGAGGCACAACAGGATTATTACACGGCACAACAAAAATATGCCAATTTTGCGGATTCCAATCTGGATATTGTACTTACGGGATACCGTACCCGGTTGGAGCGTCTGCAAAACGAAGCGACCTTGGCCTACGGGTTGTATAACCAGATTTCGCAACAATTGCAACTTGCCAAAGCCAAAGTGCAGGAGGTGACTCCGGTTTATACGGTAGTGCAACCGGCCTCCGTACCGTTGCAACCAACTTCCCCCAATAAAATCATGATTCTATTTGGATTTATCTTTATGGCCTTTGTGGGGTGCTTAGGATGGATTTTATTTATAAAAGACCTGCTCAGCCAGTTTAGAAGATCATGATTTACGTTTACATTGCTTTTATTTTGTTTTTGCTGGAGCTGGCTTACTTTCAGGTGGCCCGCAAGTTGAATATCGTGGATAAGCCTAACGCGCGCAGTTCGCATCAGCGGGTTACTCTGCGCGGCGGGGGTGTTATCTTTTACCTGGGGGGATTGGTGTATATCTTGTTTTTTGGGCTGAACGATCCGTGGTTTCGCGTGGGGCTTACCCTTATTGCGGGGATCAGTATGGTGGACGACGTGCAGCCGGTGTCTAGCAAGGTGCGGCTGGTGTTTCACTTTGCAGCGATGTTGCTGATGTT
>SABC01000229.1 GCA_009929175.1 Bacteroidia bacterium
TTGAGATCCATAGACATACCCCCTTTAGGGAGCATGTTCCACCATGGTTGTGACAGTTTACGTCACACCCACCTTCTTTTGGTGGATAGATCCGTAATTTTTTCAATCAACATCTTCTTCCATGAAGTTCGCTATCCGGCCGAAATGGGCGAACCGGAGATCAATGCGTTTCTTGCGCATCTGGCAGTAAAGCACAACGTAGGCGCTTCCACCCAGAACCAGGCATTGTCGGCCTTGCTGTTTTTATATCGTTACGTCATCGGTCGCGAAGTCGGCGATCTCGGAGCGGTTATCCGGGCGCGAAAACCCAGGAGACTTCCCGTGGTCTTGACCCGTGACGAAGTCAGGACGATCCTCGGTTGTCTGGTGGGCAACAAAAAGTTAATGGCGGGCCTGTTGTACGGTGCTGGATTGCGACTGATGGAATGTTTACGCCTGAGGGTGCAGGATATCGATTTTGCTCAAAAGGAGATTTTGATTCGGGATGGCAAAGGGGGCAAGGACCGCCGGGCCGTTTTCCCTGAAGCATTGACGAACCCGATGGACGACCATTTAAAAACGGTCAAGCTCCTTCATGATCAGGATCTCACGGCAGGGTGGGGAAAGGTTCAATTACCAAACGCCCTGGAGCGAAAATATCCTGACGCACCTTACCAATGGCGCTGGCAATGGGTTTTTCCGCAGGAAAACCGTTGGAAAAACACCCGGACAGGCGAAGAAGGTCGTCACCATATCCACGAAACTCTCTTGCAGCGTGCCGTTAAGGAGGCCGTGTCCAAAAGTGCTATTGTCAAGCGTGTCGGTTGCCATACCTTTCGGCACTGTTTTGCCACCCACTTGCTGGAAGATGGTTATGATATCCGCACCATTCAGGAATTGCTGGGACACAAGGATGTGAGCACGACGATGATTTATACCCACGTGCTCAACAAAGGGGGAAAAGGCGTGCGCAGCCCGTTTGATGCCCTCTGACCGCACTTATGCAGACTGTATAAAGACAGGAGATCAAAACTTTTACAATTAGCCTATTGATTTGAAATTTAGAGCATTTTTTTTAAGTTGAGTAGTTTTATAGGATTTTTTATGCAGACAGAAAACTGTCTGTGCCAAAAGTTTTATACAGACTGTATATTTCTAGTTAGCAGATGAAAAATAAATAGAATCAAGAGATGGGCATATGTTCAAAATTTTTAAATCTTTATTTCGTAAGCAAGAGACAGTTTCACCTGCAAAAAATGAAATAAAGATTAATAAATCAAATAAACCCCTTAACGAACCCTTGACCACTAAAGTTGAACAACCATTTAAACGGCCGAGCAAAAAACAACTTGAAGAATCAGAACTTCTCGGTATTACGGTCAATCCAAATATGAGTAGTCGTGAGGTGTGGCAACTCGTGGAGGCCGCAAAAAAAGATCCGAAAACAAAAAAAATACGGATCTATCCACCAAAAGAAGGTGGGTGTGACGTAAACTGTCACAACCATGGTGGAACATGCTCCCTAAAGGGGGTATGTCTATGGATCTCAATCA
>SABC01000230.1 GCA_009929175.1 Bacteroidia bacterium
ATGAGACTTTTGCATATTGATTAGCCTAGAAATATTCGAACTTTCCGAGGGCAGAAAAAGGACTTCACCCCCCATTTTGCCGAATAAGTAAGTGACTAAACAAACAATCCGAAGGAGGAGAAGTCACTTATGAATATTCGGCAAGGATACGTATTTTCCTTTGAGGATGCAATAAATTTGCAGCCCCGGTCACGTTTAGAGATAATTTTAACCACCCTCGATTTTGATGACGTTATTACTACTCTTTCTAAGGAAAATGAACAACATCGGGGGCCAACTGGGTACTTGGTTGAGAACAAACTCAAAGCATTAATTGCCATGCGAGTTTACAATATGGCTACATTTACTGAATTAGTGGAGCGACTTACTCATGATCCAGTACTCAGATACAACTGCGGCTTTGACGTTTTCGGCAGAGTGCCCAGCATTGCTACATTTAGTCGTTTCTATGAACAATTAACTCAATCAGAAGTACTTGGTGAACTGTTCAAGAAACAGGTAAAAACAGCAGAATCAATGAAGATTCTTGATACCAGTTCCATTGCCATAGATGCTTCTAAAATAGATGCCAATGAGAAGTCAGTCCCCCGTAAAAACATTAAAGACGATGGCCAATCCGCTAACTGGGGCAGCAAGCTGGATACAAACGGTAACCAGATAACTTGGTTTGGTTACAAGCTGCATATCGCTACTGACGTTAAATCTGAATTACCCGTAGCATTGAGCATAACCCCAGCCAGTACCAACGATGGCACAATGGCTGAAAGCATCCTTAAAGAATGCAGCGATAACTTGAACAGTAAACCCCAGTATTATCTCATGGATGCCGGTTATGATCAAAAATCAATATACGAATTCATCCGCAAGGATTGTAAGGCCCAGGCAATCATACCGTTAAACCACCGCGGAGCAAAGGAACCCCCGGAAGGCCTGGATTGGGATGCAACCCCTATATGTTCAGCGGGCTATCGCATGATTTACTGGGGTGGCAGTAGTGGGGTTAACAAATTCCGATGCCCTCATGTTATGGGCAAATGTGACTGTCCTTTTGGTTCCTCCTGGTGCTCAGACAGTAACTATGGGATGGTTGTTAAAACCAGAGCCAGACAAGATTCCAGGTTATTTACAGTGCCTCATCGAGGCACTTCAAACTGGAAACTGCTATACAACAAGAGAACCAGTGTAGAGCGATGTTTTGGGCGATTAAAGGAGCATCTGGGACTTGAAACCGGACTTAATGTACGAGGCATTAAAAAGGTAAAAACCCACGCTTACCTTAGTGTTATTACCATGATTGCTTCGGTTGTTGCCATAAACAAAGCAAAACTCTTGACAGAAATAGCTGCATAAAGCAAGCAAAAACCAGGATTTTAAAGAGAAGGGGGTAACCTGCTCATTTTTAGACAAATTCAGTAACCATGTTGATGACAAAGGCATATTAACCAAAATTTAACTGGTTATTATGCGCTAATACCATATTGTAGTTTCAAAGAACTTAATTTTTGCTATTATGCAAAAGTCTC
>SABC01000231.1 GCA_009929175.1 Bacteroidia bacterium
AGCTAAAAGCGATATTCAATATTATCAAAACAGAATTGATTTGCGAATCAAAAAACGGAGATAAATGCATGGTTATCTGCTGATATTCTTGTAGTTGCGTATGTGGGAAACTTCAGGCACTTCAAAGAAAAAGCCTTCCGACAGGCACTAGGGATTCCGCCTGTCGGTTGTTTTTTATTGCCTCTCACTGCGGATCAAATGCAAAACCAGGTGGGGAAAGACTGATGAAAGCGGTATCTTTGTAAAAAAAACAGAGATAAAAGATGGAAGCCACACAGGAACAGATGTTGAGTATATTGGAACTGATTTTACCCAAAGAGATACTGGAGTATTTTGTAATAGTAGATTTACAAATACAGCCCAAGGAGGTGCATCTTTATATCGATGAGAAAAACATTGTCCCTGAAGAGTGCAAGGAAGAGAAACTGACATCAAAAGGATTCCATCCGGAAGCGATAATACAGGATTTCCCACTGAGGAACAAGGCTTTATACTTACATGTAAGACGCAGGAAGTGGGAGGTCGGATCGACCGGGCAGATAGTAAGCAAGACATGGAACCTGTCAGCAAAAGGAACGCGCTATTCGAATGAATTCGCGTCTTTTTTAAAAGGATTACTTGGATACCTACCCGATTAGCTCCAATTCCCTGGAGAAATTCTTCCATATAAACGGTGACCTGCTGGGACAGCAGTACAAGGAACACCTCAGTGATTATGACACATGGGAACAGAAGGGCCATGCCCATGAGTGGATACTGTTCCCGGAAAATATGGGGCCTCGGCTGAGCCTCGACGAGACCAGCCTCTCAAATGGAGAGTTGTATACAGTATTGACCAACAAGGATGCCAAAGGCCGGAAAGGGGCTATAGTGGCCATGGTGGAGGGCACTACATCTGAAAAGGTAATATGGGTTTTAAACAAACTGCCGAAGAAGTCCAGGGACCGCGTGTGTGAGATCACCCTGGACATGGCAAGTTCCATGAACCTTATCGCAAAGCGTTGCTTTATAAATGCAGAACAGGTCATTGACAGGTTCCATGTACAGAAGCTTGCCTTCGATGCCCTGCAGGAGATAAGGATAGCTCACAGGTGGGAGGCTATCAACGAGGAGACCAATGACATTGAGAATGCAAAGGCAGATAAGGTTGAGTATGTACCTGAAGTATTGAAAAACGGAGACACAAAAAAGCAGCTGCTCTTCAGAAGCCGTTACCTGTTGTTCAAATCCCCTGACAAGTGGTCTGAAAGCCAGAAGAAAAGGGCGAGGATACTTTTCAAGCTTTATCCGGACATCAAGGAGGCGTTCTCCCTTGTCCACAGCCTCAGATGCATTTACAACCAGAAGCATCCCAAGAATGTGGCTATCGCAAAGCTGGCATTGTGGTTCAACAGAGTTACTGATTCAGGATTCAAATCATTCAATTCAATCTCTGCGACAGTATACTCTCACTACGATAAAATATTGAATTATTTCAACAACAGAAGCACAAATGCATCTGCCGAATCTTTCAATGCAAA
>SABC01000078.1 GCA_009929175.1 Bacteroidia bacterium
GAGTTGGTTCGTCACTTGTTTCACAAGATGAAATTGCGGTCAAGGAACCAACCAGGAGTATCATCAGGAGACTCCTGAAAAATAATTTTGTTTGTTTTATTACATTCATAGCGATGAGATTGATTATGAGTTATTAGTAATTGATTATTGGCACTTTATTTAGTTAGTATTTAGTTTTTTTGTTTAACAGGAAGTTGTTGAAAAAATTATGGCTGCTGTTTTCGGCAGGAGAAGTCCTGTAATATACCCCTCTTGTCGGGTATGGCCTGGCAACGTAATCCAGGGAAAAATCTTGCGATGGAGCAATAATGAAATTCTTGGAATTGCTCCTTTTCCTGGGTGGCAGAGAAATTGTGAAAAAGAAACCTCCGTTTAGAAAATACCCTTCGTGTTGGAGCGTCTGGACGTAAAAACCAACGGTGGCATTTTTAAAATACCGGATTATCTCTCCCCTTAATGCAACGTCATTTTCGAGATATTGTGAAACGTTTGCATTTAATAGTATCCTGGAAGATTCCATCATGTAATTTGCACCAAAGCGCCAGTTAAAGCGATTGTTTTGCGAGGTTGTCCAGCTGTCAAAAAAGGGGATTGACCAGTAAGTTATTCCGGCTTGTGCATAGACTCCTGCCTTGCCTCCTATCGGTCTGTATAGCTTGATGTCAGCCCCTGCCCTTTGCATATTAAAGTTTCCTGCGGTTGCCATCATGCTTATTCCGGCTGGCAATTTCAGTACCTGGCTCAAAGTGAGAAAGCCGGGTCTAATTTTGCTTTCGTCATTTGAATAGTCATTGTAGATGGGAAAGATCACCTGTGCTGTGACGGCAGCCCCTTTCCACAATCTCAAGTGTAAAGTGGGATTAACATTCAGCTGCAAAAGATAAATTCGGTCCAGCCTGGAGTTCTTGAACCGGAACTGCGGATAGAAGAGCAATTCTGCCAAAGGTTTGTCAGTTTCCGTTTTGTTGCTGTTTGTGATTGCAAAATTTGAAAGAACTTTATTGTTTTTGCCCGCATAAGAGCATAATCTGATTTCTCCTGAATCTATATCCACAGTCTGCGACAGTAAGTAAGAGTAGTTTGTACCAGCCAAAGCCAACAGGATTACAGCTCTTACAATATAAAACCTATGTAATGTCAGTACTTTTGGCATATCTAGTTTTAAAATACCCTATTTCTCTGAACAAAGGTCAGTTGGGTAACATCTGATTGTTCGGGTAAATATAATGTTTTTTTCATGCGTCATCAAATTTTTTTTCCATATTAACAATTATTTAACAAATTGATGCAAAAATTTACGATTTGAATATAAAAACATGTAAATCATTATCTGCGGTTAATATATATCTTTGTGCAAAATGATCGATATGAAAAAAATAATAACTCTATATACTCCTAAACAAGAGAAAGAGCTTTTGGTTCTTTACACAGAATCTCTTATAAAAGCTGGATTCCCCTCTCCGGCAGAGGACCACACTGACCTTAAGCTCGATCTCAATAAAGAGTTGATAAAGAACCCGTCGGCAACTTTTTTTGCACGTGTATCCGGCGAAAGCATGATAGGAGATGGTGTTGGTGATGGAGATATCCTGGTGGTAGACAGGTCTGTGGAACCGGCAGACGGTCAAATAGCTGTTTGTTTCCTCGATGGGGAGTTCACTTTGAAAAGGATAAGGATCAACGGTAAAACCATTATATTGGTGCCGGCAAACCCCTCCTACAAACAAATCGAAGTTACTGCCGACAACGACTTTAGTATCTGGGGTGTAGTAAGATATATAATCAAGAAAGTCTAACGTGTTTGACATGAACAAAATCAAAATCATTTTCAGAACACTTTTTATAGTATACCTTGCCTTGGTGTTCTTTCTTTCATTGTACTCCTTTAGCGGAACATCCATTGACTTAAACTACTCCCTATTTGGCATTGGTGCCGATAAGATAATCCACTTCCTGATGTTTCTCCCTTTTCCATTTTCGGCATGGTTCGCATTCAGGAGTGTGTATATAAGTGTAGGAGGGAAATTCCAAAAAATCCTGTTGCTTTTATCGGGCTTGGCCCTTGCTACCATAACCGAATTGTTACAAAAGACCACAACTTGCAGGTATTCCGACTTTTACGACTTGTTGGCAAATTACTTGGCAATCATCCTTGGTACATTGATGGTTTGTTTGATAGATAAATATGCAAAAGATGTTTGGCCTGGCAGATTGTAATAATTTTTATGTCAGCTGCGAAAGGGTGTTCAACCCTTCCCTGGATGGCATTCCTGTTGTTGTTCTTAGCAACAACGACGGGTGCGTTATCTCCAGGTCACAGGAAGCAAAAAAACTCGGCATATCAATGGGCGAACCTTTATTCAAGATTAAAGAGCTTGTCAGGAGGGAAAACATACGTGTTTTTTCTTCCAATTTTGCATTGTATGCCGACATGTCCTCCAGGGTTATGGATACGATTTCTGCTTTGGTGCCTTCTGCCGAAATCTACTCCATTGACGAGGCATTTCTTAACCTGGAAGGCATATCTGCCCACGAACTTTCTTCCCTTGCCAAAAAGATAACGGGAAAAGTCCGCAAAGATACAGGTATACCACTGAGTCTGGGCATTTCCCATACAAAAACCCTGGCTAAAGTAGCTTCAAAACTATGCAAGAAATACCCCCGGCTTAACAATAATTGTATAATGGTCAAAAATGGGGATATCGAAAAAGTGCTGGGTAAATTCCCGGTTGGTGATGTCTGGGGAATAGGCAGGCAGTATTCGGCAATGCTGGAATCGAACGGAGTAACGAATACACTGGATTTTACAAAAAGAAATCCGACCTGGGTAAGGGCCAAGATGAATATCACCGGTCTTAAAACCTGGAGAGAATTAAATGGAGATCCTTGCTTTGGAGTCGAAGAGAATATTCCCGACAAGCAACAGATATGTACCAGCCGTAGTTTTGCAAAGGATGTGTATGATCACGAAGAGGTAGTTCGTGCTGTTGCAAAATTCACCTCATCATGTGCTCAAAAATTGAGACAGCAAAACGGAGTGGTTGGTAAGATTATCATTTTCTTTTATACCAACCCGTTCAGGGAAAATGTCACCAAAGACTACAGATCAATTGTAATCCCCTTGGATTTGCCATCCGACAATACCCTGGAATTGGTCAAAATTACATGCAGAAGCGTGATTCCATATCTCAAACAAGGCTGCGGTTATAAAAAAGCAGGAGTCATATTCTCTTCAATTTCAAGAAAGGAGCAGACTCCGGGAGTATTGTTTGATTCGAGGGACAGGGAAAAATCAGATAGGTTGATGAAATGCCTGGATAGTGTCAATTCCAGATATGGCCGTGAGACGTTGATAACCGCCACACAGGGGCCTGAAAAAATCTTATACAATATGGGACACCTATCACCAAAGTATACAACAAACTGGGACGATATCATCAAAGTAGTACTTTAACGACTTTTATACCGTGAGCAGTATTTCCCAGCTCTGTCAATGATGCAGGATCCAGCCTGATTTCAAATTTCTCTCCGGTCATCACATCTGATGCCTGACGGATTATTCCAGGTTCAATTGAATGGTATACAAACATCTCATGGGGCAAAACCAACTTAACATGGTATTCCTGTTTGCCAAAACCTGCAAAGATTATGAAAAGAGCATCGACCCCTTTCCGTGTAAATGAGAAATTGTTGTAGATATTATAAAAAGGGTTGTGTTCATTGGCATAATTAAGGTCAAATTTGTCACCATTACCAAAAGCCTCTTCTGCTGTTGCCAGGTTGAGCAGGGTTTTGTAAAGATTTCTGATTGGTGGTTCATTGTTGTCTTTTATCCAATTACGTACTGTTTCCAATGACCAGTAGTCAAATATGGAGGTTTTTCCATCTTGTCCGGAAAAGCCCTCGCAATCCTCTCCCCTCTCTCCCAGCTCTTGTCCAAAATAGAGTAAAAAAGGAGACTTGTTTAGCAAAAGCGAAACAGCCAAGGCTGGTAAAGCACCCAAAGGGTCCGAAGCAAAGTGATGTGAAGCAACCCTAACCTCATCGTGGTTTTCAAGGAAATTAACCATCCTGTCTTCAAGTGCACCAAGGGATTGCCAGCAACGGGTAATTTCACTGCACCCCATTTTTCCCAAAGTAATCTCCTTTAAAGTATCGTAAAGTCCAACTTTATCGTACAGGTAGTCAAAACCGCACTTTTGCAAGAAAGAATCGTACAGGTGTGGTTCATATATTTCTCCGATGAATATTGTTCCCGGAAAAGATTTTTTGATAACAGGAATTATCCATTCCCAAAATTCCTTGGGCACCATTGCTGCCATATCACACCTGAATCCGGAAACCCCTTTTTCCACCCAAAAAAAAAGTACCTCCTTTATCTTTAGCCAAGTATCGGGTATAGGATGATAATATCCAAGTTTGCCGACTGAATAATCCACTCCGTAATTTAGCTTTACTGTTTCATACCAATCATCAACGGATGGATCTGGTCTAAAACAGTCATTTCCGGTAACTCGTGCAGGATTTTCGGTATAAGGCTCTGTATTATCGCTTTTTACAGGGGGAATAAACGAAGTGCCGGGAAGATAGTAATAGTTATTCATTGGATGAAAATGGTAATCTCTCTTATCATTCTCACCAAAACAAGGTCTTTCTCTATTTGCGTTGACAGGATTGTATTCCCTTGAAAGATGGTTTGGTACAAAATCAATAATAACTTTTAAAGAGAGATTTTTACATCTAATCAGAAGTTCTTCGAATTCTTTCATCCTGTTCGTAGGCTCTTTTGCCAAAGAGGGTGCCACATCAAAATAATCGGTGATAGCATAGGGTGAGCCGGCCTCTCCTTTTACTATGTCGGGATGGTTTGCCCCAATACCACAGGATTCAAAAGGGGTACGTGTAGCATGGCGGATAACACCGGTAAACCAAATATGAGTAACCCCCAGGGATTTTAATCTCCTGAGGGTTTCATTTGTGAAATCATCAAATTTGCCGCATCCGTTTTGTTGTATAGTACCTCCGGGAACACACAAAGGGTTGGTATTCCCGAAAAGCCTTGGCAAAACTTGATAGATGATGGGTTTAACCTCCACCCGCTACCAATTGAGGATCTTCCTGAAATCGTACTCCGCAGGGTTGGATATAACCTTCGAAGCAGCTTCGTAATCACTCTCTGTAATGTAGTGCAGGATATTGTTGATCACAGCCTGGACCCTGTCTGACTCAAGGCTGACTCCCCTGGGAGGGATTTTCCCCGTCGTAGGGTCCTGGATATCTTTAAGTAAAAGTGGCTTGACCTTTCCCAGGTGATCAATGTAAACCATACAACCAGTCTGCCCTTCCGTAAAGAGCTGATGGACTCCGATTCCGAGTTCGGTACAGTAAACCAGGTCATAAGCGCTTGGGTACTGGCACCTGAGTTCATAACCCAGCTCAACGGGACGGGATTTTGTTGAAAGCCCCAAAGCTCTGAGTCTTTTTTCAAGAATTTCATTGAAAATATGTGCTTTGGAAACTTTGCCAAGTTCAGGATGGCCGTGATCGTCATACGAAAAAGTAACCCCGGATAATTTTAGTTCTTCGTCGCTCAATTCATGGAATACACCTTCGGAAATCATAACTGCACCATAATTGATTCCTAAGGTTATTCGTTTGACTATGGAAGATATTGCGAGTTTTACAATCTTGTCTATTGAAATTGTGGTTTTGTTGAACATTTCGGGTATAACTATCATTGGATAGTGAGCAGCCGATCCTATACCAAAAGCAAGGTGCCCTGCCGAACGTCCCATGGCACACACTACAAACCAGTTATTGCTGGTACGGGCATCTTCGTATACAGTTGTTGCAAGCCTGGCCCCTTCTGACTTGGCTGATTCGTAACCAAAAGTTGGTCTTTGCAGAGGAAGGGGTAAGTCGTTGTCTATGGTTTTTGGAACATGAATGTTAGAAATCTGGTGGTTGTGTTCTACAAGGAATTTTGCAACCCGGTTGGCTGTAGATGCAGTGTCATCTCCTCCAATTGTCACAAGCAATTGGATATTGTTATTAACAAAAAAATCCAGGTTGAAATTGTTTTCAAAATCATCCTTGGTGGGTTTGTATCTGCTCATTACCAAATATGAGCCTCCACGGTTGAATATGGAATCAGCCATCAAGAAATCAAGCTCGGTAAAATCTGGTTGTTTCGAAAACAAACCTTTATAGCCCCCATGTAAACCTAACACTCTGTATCCATTTGCTATGAAGGTTTTAGCAATACTGCCCACTACAGTATTCATACCTGGTGCGGGACCTCCTCCCGTTAAAATTACAATCGATTTTTTCATTACTTTACTTATTGAGTCGGCAAAGTTAATAATAATTAAAAAATATCTAAATTTGTAAGTTGAATTATGAAAGGAAGCAAAGTAAATGCCAAAGAAAGGATAAAGCTCCTAAGAGAGGAGATAGAAAGGCATAATCGTTTATATTACGTAGATAATAAGCCTGTTATTACGGATTTTGAATATGATTTGCTAATGCAGGAGTTGCAATATCTGGAATCCAAGTATCCTGCCTTCCAATCAGAGGATTCCCCCACATTGAAAATCGGTAGTGATTTGTCCAATGACAACGATGGAAAGAATTTTCCACAATACAGGCACAAAACTCCCATGCTATCGCTGGGTAATACTTACAATTTAGAAGAACTTTACTCATTTGACGAAAAGTTGTCCAAAATTTCAGGTACCGGAACAGAGTATGTGTGTGAACTCAAGATTGATGGTTCGGCCATATCCCTTACATACAACAACCACAGGCTTGTGAGGGCAGTTACGCGAGGAGATGGTACTATCGGTGATGATGTAACCAACAATGTAAAGCAAATTAAATCAATCCCTTTGGAGCTCCCGTCGGATTCATTCCAGGGAGAGTTTGAAATTCGTGGAGAAATTTTCATGTCATGGAACTCTTTCGACAAGCTGAATAAAAAAAGGGAAGATGCTGAGGAACCCACTTTTGCAAATCCCAGGAATGCTGCTGCAGGCTCCCTTAAACTAATTGACCCAACCTTAATGGCAGAAAGGAATCTCAGTGCCTATTTCTACTCTGTTAACGGAGAGGGCTTACGATTCAAAACACATGCAGAGTCCTTGGAATGGGCGAGGAATATCGGATTCCCGGTTTCGGAACATTACAAACTATGTTATAACCTTGAAGAGGTATTCCAATACCTTGCTAATTGGGATAAGGAGAGAAAATCCCTTGACTTTCCTACAGATGGCGTCGTTATCAAGGCAAACAGTACAGATTTGCAATTGAAAGCCGGATACACTGCAAAATCCCCCAGATGGGCAACTGCATATAAATTCAAGGCAGAACAGGCTGTAACCATTATTGAATCAATAGATTATCAAACCGGAAGGACTGGTGCCGTTACTCCTGTTGCCAATCTGCGGCCTGTTTTGCTGTCGGGTAGTACAATAAGGAGGGCATCGTTACATAACGAAGATCAAATGAAGCTGCTGGATATCCATATTGGTGATACAGTATATGTAGAAAAGGGTGGAGAAATCATTCCAAAAATTGTGGGTGTGGACCTCTCATTGAGAAAATCAGGGTCTTTATTACCCCGTTTTCCCTCTAACTGCCCCGAATGCGGCTCATTGCTCAGAAAAGAGGAGAGCGAAGCAAAACACTACTGCCCTAATTATAACGGTTGCCCAATGCAGATAAGGGGGAGGTTCCTCCATTTTTGCAGCAGGAAGGCAATGAACATATTGGCTGGGGAAGCAACGATTGATCAGATGATCAGATTAGGCATGATAAAAGAGCTTCCAGATCTTTATTCCCTTACCCCACAAGAGTTACTAAAAATGGATGGATGGAAAGAGAGATCTGCTGAAAGGTTCCTGAAAAGTGTTGAACTATCCAAAAGTGTACCATACCATAGAGTTTTGTATGCACTCGGAATAAGACATGTAGGAGAAACCACAGCCAAAAGCCTTGCGATGAGTTTCAAATCCATGGAAGCTTTGATGGAT
>SABC01000232.1 GCA_009929175.1 Bacteroidia bacterium
TTCCCATCTGCTTACAGGATAAAGTGCTATACAGCGATCTATGCCGATAGTTGCAACAATGGAAGAACCCAGCTCTCCCCTGAAGCGAGCGGGCAATACAGTTCTGCCCTTACCATCAAGTTTATGGTTATAACTTCCCACCAGCATAGATAAATCACCCACTTTACTCCACTTTGTACCACTTTGTCCCACATTAAACCCAATGATATCACAATGCAAGACCTTAAAATTTAATCCTATAATCTAAATTAGTCCTATAGAATCAAAATCTTAAAATTGTTTGATTATGACAGGGTTTTGATAGCTTTTTTGTTATAAAAACGCGTATTGGTTCCTCTGTGTATGCATACAAGAAAAAATCCTAAAACATAATATTTTAAATTTATTGTAATTTTTACTTAAAAAAGAGTGGCGACAGGTTTTAAAACCTGTCGCCACTCTTTAAACGGGAGCACTCAATAAGCCGGGTTTTGTAAAGGACTAGGTCCTCTCCAGCCATTTATCTAATTCCGCCCTTGCAGACGGACTCAAGCGGTCGTACCCGGGAGTCAGCGGGCAGCTTCATACTCCCCTATTCGACCTTGCTCCGGATGGGGTTTGCCTGGCCCGAAGGTCACCCTTTCGGCCGGTGGGCTCTTACCCCACCTTTTCACCCTTACCCGCTTTCGCAGGCGGTATATTTCTGTGGCACTTTCCCTGAGTTCGCACCCGCAGGATTTTATCCTGCATCCCGCCCTGCGGAGCCCGGACTTTCCTCCCGCGCATAGCGCCGGCGGCTGGATCTTGTACTCCCAACACAAGTATAGCAGATTTTATCTGCACATAAGACCGACTGGCCCAAAATCAAAGTTAAACTTTGATTCAGGCCAGTCGATAGTGAATGTTGATTTTTAAAATGCAAGGCTGTTAGTGGGAACGGACGATCTCCTTTATGACCATCAGCCTCGAAAGGGTTGAGCGTTCCATTTCCTCGAGCTTCATTGAGATAGAGTGAATTGCTTCAACAAACGAAGGGATCATTACGTGCTCCAGTGCGTTTACCCTTCTCCTTGTCCTCTCTATCTCCAGAGCCATTGACCTCAGGGCTTTCTCTTCAGCGGCAAGCTTAACGAGCCTTGGCATCAGTTTCAAAAACTGCTCAAGTGCAATATCAAGGCTTCCCGGTGAGGTGCCCAGGCCGTAGTTGAGCTCAATTTTCTGTTCAGGCAGCTCAAACGAAGGGGCGCGTACACTCATTATGTTTACAAAATGTACATTTACTCTCATGTTTCCGCCTGCGTTCATGAGGGTCTGTTCCAGCATTTCCGGCAGAGTCTGTGCTCTTGCAAGCAGGAAACCCGCATAGCAGGAACTGATCTCTTTTTCGATCTCCTGCCTGAGTTCCCAGACAAATTTCGCTTTCGCAAGAAAGGCCTTAACGAGTGCGTCCTGCTTATCTTTCAGCAGTTTGTGCCCCCTCTTGGCTACGACAAGCTGTCTTTTGAGCTTTGAAAGCTCCATCCGGTTGGGGTTG
>SABC01000233.1 GCA_009929175.1 Bacteroidia bacterium
TCTATTCCGCAATCTTTGGTTAATCACCCAAAGTGGGTAAAGATATGGAGGAGGGTAGTTCCACAGCAGGATGGTTATGGCCTTAACCTGAATTCTGTTCCACTAGCAGGATACAGTTTTACATTCAGGGATGTAAACCATAGAAATCAAATTCTTACAGATATTTATAAAAAAAATAAATATACTGTTCTCCTCCAGTGGGACAAAGAGAACTATCTGATGTACCAGCTAGCTAAAGCGCTTGAAGAGTATAAAGATTCTGGTTTGCAGGTGATTGCCTTTGATAATGGGTCGCTGATGGAGAGTACAACCAAAAACATAGTGGGCAGTTCAGCTCTAAAGAGTTTTATTAACTTTCTAAGTTTTGACCATAGCAGTTTTAATCCGGGAGATCCCAGTGAGGAGGTATTCAACGCAATAAAAAACAGCGGATGTAAGAGCGTACAAGCCGAAGTTCTGGATAAAGACGGGAATATCATCTTCTCTTACCTTAAAGGGATGGGTGGCGACAACAGGTTCAGCAGGGACACTCAGCGTGAGCTTATTCCTTTCCTGGCTGGTTTGCTGGGAAGCATCTCCACACCATTTTATGAGTCAACCGATTTCTCCGAGGATGGTAAGGTTATAACAATCCAGCAGGCTACAGTCGGAAGAGGGATAGATTTGGTGGTAATGGGAGATGGCTTTACCGACAAGGATATGGCTGCAAACGGAAAGTATGAGAGCTGGACCAGGGAGGCTATTGAACATTTCTTCTCAGTTGAGCCGACAAAAAGTTTCCGTAACAGGTTCAATGTTTATATTGTTAAGGCTGTGTCAAAACATCAGGAACTTATTGCAGGGGCTCATACAGCTCTGGGTACAAAATTTGGGTCAGAGATAAGCGAGAACCAAAGAAAGATAAGTGGGGATGCCAATAAATGCTGGGTATATGCAGAGAAGATAGTAAGAGGAGGTACACATTTAGATGCCAATAAAGCAATAATAATTAACGTAATCAACTCCACAGTATGGGCCGGTACTGCAAATATGTTCCCTGGCCTTACAGGAACAATAGCACACTGTTCACACCCTGTAGAGAAGGGAGATGATTTTAAGCATATCGTAGTACACGAAGCTGTCGGTCACGGCCTTGGCAAGCTGGCGGATGAATATTATGCCCCTGGTTCTCCCTGGTATATGCCTGAATGGAAGCAGCAAGAACTTAAATCTCTTTACCAAAACTGGGGATGGTATTCAAATATTGACTTTACAAACGACCCGCAAAAAATCAGATGGAGCTGGTTCCTTTCAGACGAAAGGTACAAATCTTTTGTCGGAATATTTGAAGGAGCTTTTGTAGATTATACAAATGATGTATTCAGACCATCAGAGAACAGTATGATGAACTCATACTCAACAGTTTTCAATGCTCCGTCAAGACTTGCAATTTATAAGTTTATCATGGAGCGTTCAGGAGAGGAGTATAAATTTGAGAACTTTATAAAGCATGATGAGGTTTCTCTGTCACCAC
>SABC01000234.1 GCA_009929175.1 Bacteroidia bacterium
TTGATCGTTTGCATCATTCGGTCTCGCTTTTGTTGGTACATCCTCTTTGCTTCAGGATTTGTTTTCAGCCATTCCCGGGCTTCTGCTTCGGAATAGTCTCCGCTAGGGAGGGGAGCTTCTTCCGGCTTATTAAAACTTACATCAATAATTGTTTCTTCGGGTGTAGATAAAATTCCTTCATCTTCTACCCCGACATCCCCGACATCCGACACCCCTACGGGGGTGTGTCGGTGTCTGTCGGGTTGAATGTCCTCCGACATGTCGGCTACATGTCGGGGTATGTCGGCTTGTCGGTCTAATTCACCTTTACAAGCTAAAAAGTAGGCACTTGCTGTTTGGATGTGAGTCTCACCGTATAGTTTGTAATAATCATCATCAACTTCTAGCATTCTATATGAGACAAGGTTTTTCCTTGCTCTGCGGAATGCTGTTTCTTTTGCTCCTTGCGTTTCGGCTGTTGATCGCCTGTAGTAAGTAGTCCTCCATTCGTCAAGGTGAATTCCTTCATGTATATTTTTGATGTCACCATTAGCTACCTTTACACGTATCGCTTCTTGCATAGCTTCATGATAAGAATCAATACCTGTTTGGTCTGTTGCCGAAAGTTTATTTTTGCCCTTGGATAATATCCCGCCTTCTGTTTCTTCAAGGTATAAGTCTGTAATAGGCTTATTCTTTTTGTGGTTATATCCAACCGTCTCTAGTATTGCGTTGAAATATAAATCCTTGAAGCATTCGGCATTTTTCATTTTGGTATTGCTTATTATTGCCGTGCTGTCTGTTCGTTTAACCCCCATCTCGCAATCTAAGGCACATTTTAATGCTGATGCGCCTCTGCCTCTTGTTTGGTCACCGTGCCCGGTATGATGAACTAGAAGAATCGTTATCCCGGGGTATTTTGCTTTGATTTTATCCATGACTCGTATATATGCTCCCATGTCGGTGTTGCTGTTTTCATCCCCCGAAAAGGTTCGGGCTAAAGTGTCGATTGCTAAGAGTCCCGGTGTGTTTGTTTTGTACCCCTTAATTGCTTCATCAATTAGAGACATTATTACATTTTCTTCTTCGGGTAAAGATATGGGGTCACCGTAATAATAAAAATCTGGAATATCTTCTTCTGTACTGTACCCCCTGCCTGTACACCATGCCATTACTCTGCTTTTTATGCCTGCTTGCCCCTCTGCACATATATAAAAAGCGGGAGTTTGTTTTACCTCTCGGTTATGGAAGGGGATTCCTTTTGCGACAGACAGGAGCATGTCTAAAACAAAATATGTTTTGTATGAACCTGTTGCACCGTAGACAGATACCAAAGCCCCACTTTCAAGAATGTCATCTATCAAAAAATCAGGTTCTTTAAATTTTAGTTCGTTGTATCTGATGATTCTCCGTGTCCTTGCCGGGGGTGTTGTCTCCGTGCTGAGAGCCTCCTGTTCTCGGAACATTCGCCTTGCTTCATCAAGTCCGTGCTCCTGATGAATGTCGTTCCAATCCTGTTTATCATGTGTTC
>SABC01000235.1 GCA_009929175.1 Bacteroidia bacterium
AATCCCCACAAACAGTAAAAAGAGTCCCAACCAGAGGAACGAAGCCCAATACCTCACGATCCCGGAAGCTTTCCGGAGGCAGAAGATGGCCAAGAGAGCAAAACCAACAACCCCAAGCACAGCAAGCCCCAGAAAAAAAAGCAAATCGGTAAGATCACCCTTGACAGAAAACGCCAAAACTACTACGCCCACTACGTTAAATACAGTGGCGATGAGAGCGGATATCAGCAAAAGACGCTCCCAGATATTCCGGGGGTAGCCCGGGGAAAAAAATGATTTTAAAGCGCTCATTGGAGTCAGGCTAGACCTTTTAATTCACACTTTCAACCCCTTTGGCCGGGGTGGTCTTCCGGAGCCTCTCCTCCAATTTCGCGGGGTCCATCTTCCTGGTGAAAATAGACGCACCGACAATCAAGAGAACCGGAGAAATATAGACGAGAATTGGCGTGAAAAGAGCGAACAGATCTCTATAGTTTTCAAAATAGGAATCGATCAACGTTATAGTCACGTAACCAAGGAGAAAAAGCGAGAACCCCGCAAAGAGGCAACGGAATCCGGGAAGTTTGAGCAACTTATTTGAATTTACGGCCATAATCGCAAAAAGACTGTAAAAAAACAAAGTAGATGATAAAGCCAACAGTGTACCCAAACTTAAGTCCGACATCAGCAGCATTCCACCCCGGATCTAAAAAAAACAGTGTTCCTAAAAGAAGGGTAAAGATAAGGAAAAGAGGAGCGAGTATCCGCCGGTCGAGGTTTCCCAGATTCCAAAAGAAAACAAGCAGCAGTACATTGCCCAGCAAATAGAACAACTGAAAGGTAATAGAGTACGAGGAAGAATAACCCGCAGGAGCATAAGTCGCGGGAAGAATTGTAAAACCCATAGACAGCAAAAAGAGTCCCAACCACAGGAACAAAGCCCAGTATCTCACACACCCGGCAGCTTTCCTGAGACAGGAAAGGACAAAGAGAGCAAAACCAACTAGCCCCAGCATAGCAAGCCCCGGAAGAGAAAACAAAACGGTAGGATCGCCCTCTAAAAAAACAAATGTGCCCATCATGACCACTATGCCCGCTATAATTAATAAGGTGATGAGGTGAGCGGATATCAGCAAAAGAAGATGCCAGACGTTCTTGGGGTAACCCGGGGGAAAATATGATTTAAGAAAATTCATTAGGGTCAGACTAAATTTTTTGATCCGCACTTTCAACCTCTTTGTCCGGGGTGGCCTTCCGGAGTCTCTCCTCCAATTTCGAGGGGTCCATCTTCAAGGTGAAAAGAGACGCACCGACGGTCAAAAGAATCGGATAAGTCACGATGATGATTAACATAAAGGGTACAAAGGCAAGTCCAGAATCTCCGCTGGATTCCAAAGAAAGGAGAATGGGTACGAAAAATAACAGAACAGCAAGAAGTGGGAGCGAGAACCCTACAATAAGCCAACCGAAGCCGGGTAAATCTTTGGCACTTAAGGCTAAAAATACGCTGAGATAGTAAATTGTC
>SABC01000236.1 GCA_009929175.1 Bacteroidia bacterium
TATCAAAGGCTACTCGACAACTCAGTTCCCAAGGAAGCCGTATTCGCCTCGTATTTCAAATTTTTGGAATCTGTAACCGACTTGGATGCCTTATTAGAGGGCTATAGATGGCTGGAATCCAAGGGGTATGAAAATGCCAAAGAAAGTATGTATACACTAGCGGGCGAGATGGTAATTGATGCGCGATACCTCGATGCGCACGGGATATTTAGTTCTCTTGGAGAGTACAAGGATGCTCGGAATAAGGCTGCTGAACTGACGAGGAAAGTGGTATATAACACCCAAGGTGCAGATACGGATGTCTTGCCGCATATAGTGGTATATGGAGAAAAGATTGTAGAACCCGCACAGCCAATTAAGGAAGGCTATGTTTTCGCAGGTTGGTACACAGACAAGGCTTTAACTATCCAATGGGATTTTGCTACTTATAAAGTTTTCTCCAATTTGGTGTTGTATTCGAGATGGAGAGCTTATGACGTTGGGGATATTGGCTCATCAGGGGGGCATGTTTTTTACGATAAGGGTGATTACAATGGTGGCTGGCGGTATCTGGAAGCCGCCCCTAAACAATCTGAATTCAACAACGTATGGGGAGGTACAGGTACAGCAATAGGAGGCACCAATACCATTGTTGGGACAGGTGAAGTCAACACAGAGAAAATTGTTTCAAAGTTCGGCAAGGAGGAACCATACCGCAAAAAAGCTGAGTATGCCGCCAAGCTATGCGCAGATTTGGTGGTGACCAAAAATGGGGTGGTGTATGATGACTGGTTCCTACCGAGCAAGGGCGAACTGAATCTGATGTATAAAAATCTCAAGAAAAATAACCTAGGTAGCTTTTCTAGTGACTGGTATTGGAGCTCTTCGGAAGGTAATTCGGACAGTGCTTGGGGTCAAAACTTCTACAGTGGTAGTTACGGCAACAACAATCGCAGCGCCATATACAAGGTCAGGCCGATACGGGCTTTTTGATGGGCAACTCAGCCATTAAGTAGGAGGAGGGCATCAGTTCATCTGATCCCATGCCTGTTTCCCTTCTCCCTGGCCTCAACAACCCAGTCGATCGGTTCTAGACCCTCCAGCCTGTTGTACTCGTCCCCGTACATTCTGGCCCATTTGACCAGCAACTTGGTAATCTCACAGATGTAGGTCGTCCGTTTGAATTCGCCGAATTCGGAATAATACGCTCCAATGCAGTATGAACAGGCACTTTCCACCTCACATTTCCTGCACTTCTCATCGAGTGAGCAATTGGAGCGGTAGGCGCCCTCGCGCACTCTCAGAAAATTCTTCTTGTGGGTGAATCCTTCCTTGGCGGTCCCGACGATGAAATCTGCCTTGTCGATTTGGGTATGCGGCAGCCATCTGATGCACGGGTAGATCCTGCCGTCCACCGAGAGGGCTGGCTGCATTCTGCGCTAGCCAACGGTTAGGAATGCATTGCACAGCGGCCACAAGGCATTAGCCAACGGCCACTGTGCAAAGGGAAACGGTCAGTTGTT
>SABC01000237.1 GCA_009929175.1 Bacteroidia bacterium
AGTTTGAAACGGGGAAACGAACCATGGGATTTTATGAGACACCCTTTGGTGTTTTTGAAATGGAAGTACTGACAAACCACGTGGAGAATAACATGGGCGAAGAAGGGGAAGGTTCTCTGGATATTGATTATCATATCAGTCTTCGTGGACTGTCCGAGAGCCATAATAAGTTAAAGATCGAAGTCATGTAGTTGGTTGGTGGACTTTTCATAGGTTAGAATTGGGAAAATGATGCAGGAATGTGGAACCAGGAAATCAAAAGGGAAGGATGAGCCGATAGTATGAAACAAAGAACAGTAAGAGCCATTGCCATTATTATCGCTATTGCTATGGTGCTAACCTCCTTGGCATTTGTTCTATTTATTCCATCTGTATACGGTGCCACTGCACAGGATACGGCAAAGATGGAGCAACGAATACAGAGTCTGGAGGAATACCTTCTATATATTGAAGAAAATTACAAGGATCAGGTATCCTTGGATGATTTGGTGAATGGGGCCTTTGCGGGGGCGCTGAGCAGTCTAAACGACCCCTATAGTGTATATTTTGAAGAAACGGCAGGTGCCAGCTCTTTCCAAAATCAAATCAACAACAATTATGAAGGGGTGGGAGTTACCATTCAAAAAAGTGGGAATCAATGTTTGGTAACGGATATCCATACAGGGGGGCCCGCCGCCAAAGCGGGGATTCAGGTGGGAGATTATCTTACCTTTATTGACGGCAAAAGCCTGGATAATAAAGCCTTGGAGGATATCGCCGTGTTGCTTCGGGGACCGGCAGGCTCCACCGTAAAAATCACGGTGCTTCGAAGTGGGATGTCTTACGACATTACCGTCACCCGAGAGAAGATACAGAACCAAGCAGTAGTTTATCAGTTGATGGGGGAAGACATTGGTTACATTAAGGTTTCCTCTTTCGATTCCGATAGCGATCAAGAATTTAATAAAGCAAGGATTGCTTTGGTGAACCAGGGGGCGGAAAAACTCATCCTGGACCTTCGGGGCAATGGAGGTGGTCTGATTAATACCGCCATAAATATAGCGGACTACTTTGTGGAAGAAGGGGCGATTACCCATTTTTACCGGCAGGACAAGCTGGTGGAAACACATAATGCCACCAAGGCTTCTATCCCTCCTTTGCCAACCGTGGTGTTGATTGATAACAATAGCGCCAGCGCAACGGAGCTGTTGGCGGCCGCAGTAAAGGACCATAAAGGGGCTACCTTGGTGGGAAAGACCACTTACGGGAAAGGAGTGGCACAAATGGTGGGAACTCTTCCTTACGAGGGGAGCTTTAAACTTTCCGTATTTTATTTTCTGAGTCCATTGAAAAGTGATATCCACGGAAAAGGTGTGGAACCGGATTATTGGGTGGACAACCACATTGCCTCGGATTTGGTGAAGGCCAAAGCTTCTTATGAGGGGTTTGTTCCCATGAAGGAAAAGGTAAAACCTTCTGCCGGCATGACGGGCCTTAATGTTTATGGAGCCCAGCAG
>SABC01000238.1 GCA_009929175.1 Bacteroidia bacterium
GGCCGTAGCCATACATACGAAAACGTCACCATAACCGGCAGCAGCGCCAATGATGAGTATCATGAAAAGACAGCACCCAAACGGGTTCTCAACGAAATTTACGAAAACAACCACAACCTAAGCCAGGATATCATGGCTGCCCTATCACAGGCAAGGCAGGAACAAAATAGTACAAAAATCGAGGAGTTGATGGCCTCCGATGCATACAAAGCAATGGCCCAAAGTGAAAAATCATTTTTTGACACGGTAGGTATTATTATGACCAACATGATACTGGACAACGCCTCCACATGGTGGGGTCCCTTCCTTATGCTGGACCAGATGAGCTACTTTACCGAAGAGCAGAAAGTGTGGTGGAACCAGTTCTCCGATGAGGCAAAGAACAGTTTTTACGGCCAACTGGTAAACGAAGAGCTCTATCCCGAAGGCTTTACCGGCAAAGCAGCCCCTGCATTCACGGTAAAGGATGGTGAGGGCAACGACCGCACCCTGCCTCAGCTGCTGGAAGGCAAGAAATATGTGTTGATAGATTTTTGGGCCAGCTGGTGCAAACCATGCCGCAACGAAATACCCAACTTCAAACGTATATACGAAGCATATGGCCCCAAAGGTTTCGAAATCGTGAGCATCTCTACCGACAAAAACACCGATGACTGGAAAAAGGCACTGGAAGAGGAGCAACTCCCCTGGCCAAACTTCCTGGACGACGGAACCATTGCCGACAAATACAAAGTGAAGTTCATTCCCTCTACATACCTTGTAGATGAAAACGGGACAGTTGTGGCCGAACAGATCAAAGGAGAAGAGCTCGAAAAGAAGCTCCAGGAGTTATTGAAGTAAAAAAGGGAAGGTTATAATATGTATTTGAAAAGGTTAATTTTAGTTATATTCTCGATAACCCTCCCTTTTGTTTTTACAACAGCACAAATCAAGGATCCGGTAAAATTGACAGGTACGATAAAGAACAGTTCTGCAGGTAATGCAGAGCTGCTCTTTACTGCCGTTACCCAAGAGGGGTGGCATATCTACTCCACCAATCTCCCTTCGGGAGGTCCAAGCTCCACAACCATAAGGTTCGACACCCTTGTGGGCGCCCAACTGGTCGGAGAACTGGTACCGGGAAAAGGAGAGACCGAAGAGTTTGACAAAGTATTCGAGATGAAGCTCCGGTATTTTGATAAAAAAGGAACGTTTGTCCAAAAGATAAAGATCACCGACCCCCTCAACTATAAGGTAACCGGTTACCTCAACTACAGCGCCTGCAACGACGAGAGTTGCCTGCCTCCAACCGATTTCCCGTTTGCCTTTTACGGAGAGAACATACAGGTTGCCACCGGCGGAACGCCAATGGAAGACAACAACTCCTTTGGTCCGCTATGGGAACCGGTAACAGAACAACTGTCGCAATACGGCACCATCACCAACACCAAGGACCACTCCTGGATTTACATTGTGATCATGGGCTTCATAGGCGGCCTGCTGGCCCTCTTCAC
>SABC01000239.1 GCA_009929175.1 Bacteroidia bacterium
TGCAGACCCTGGGAGCAAGACCATCACTTTGTCGCCTTTTTCCACCAAACAATTCATGCCGTATTGAAAAAAGTCGATGGTCTCTTCTAGGTCTTCATGTGTAAAAAAGAGGCGCTTTTCATCGCCTGTGGTGTCTGAAGTGTTGAGGGTTACGATGCGCTCTATCTCATGCGCAGAAACACACAAAAAGTTATGGGCATGGCGTTTAATGTCCAAAGGTGTTGTAAAAGGAATCTGCTCAAAATCGCTCAATGAAGTGATGGTTTTGAGGTCAGTCTCTTTTAATTTCTCGTTGTAAAATCGGCTTTTCTCTTTGGCATAGTGAAGCGTTTTGAGTATCTTCTCAAGCTGATATGATCTCAATGCCTCTTGGCTTTTAGTCGCAAGGTGCGTGCGTTCAAGTATCCAGTTTTCCAGTGGTGTGACGTGCATTATGCCCTCTTTGCGTCTCGGTAAAGTGACATCCCATCCATGTTGGTGATGTTGTACATACAAAAAGGAATCAGCTTCCCCTCCAAAGTGGAGACGTGAATGCAACAATCCCGAATGCGCTCCAAATTGACATTCCACGCATCTTGAAACGCCATGCCAGAGAGGCTAAAGGTGTTGTTGGCAATGGCGTTTAAGATTTTGTCCCAGTCTGAGAGTTTTTCTTCTTTGACTTGTGCTTGATACGACCAATTTCGAGCCACAAAGGCTTTGGCTTTGTTGGCTCCCTCTTCGGCTTTTTCCATGTTGGTTGAACAACAGGAACGTTTGGTGATGGGCTTTAACACACCCTCTTCAATGAGGTAATTGCCATTGAACGAACAGAGCGCATTTTCACACCCTGGGGGTTGCATACTTTGCATCTCCACCATCCCCTCCATCTGTTCACAAAGGTGTTCCATCACTTCAGGTAAGGTGATTCTATCTTCATCTTTGGGCTCTTCAGGAATGCGCCCAAAGTAACTCACAGGCTGAAAATGCACCCCTCGAACGACAGGAGCGTGACGCATACCAAAACGGATAATCTCACCAATGCTTTTTACGTTCACATTGGGGACAATTGTAGGAACCAACACCACGCCAATGCCGTACTTTCGGCAATTCTCAATCGCTTGGCATTTCACATCAAAAAGCGCACGCCCTCGCAATGTCTTATAAATAGCATCATCAATGCCATCAAATTGTAAAAAAAGAGAACTCAGTCCCGCTTCTTTTAAGGCTTTGACATAGGCTTCCTCTTTACCCATGCGAATGCCATTGGTATTGACTTGAATGAAAGGAAAGCCTAACTCTACGCCTATACGAATAATGTCGGCTAAATCATCCCTTACCGTGGGTTCACCGCCTGAGAGTTGGATATTGCACTTACCCGAAACCTTTAAAATGCTCTCAAACTGAAAACGCAGTTGCGCTAAACTGGGGTCTTTGATGGGGCTTTCCATCGCATCGGCAAAACAGAAACGACAGCTTAGGTTACAACGAGACGTCACTTCAATGAGTGCG
>SABC01000240.1 GCA_009929175.1 Bacteroidia bacterium
GGCACCGCATCTACACGGTAACGAGTCAACCAAGAGTTTGATGAGAGATGTGATAATCGCTCTTGCTCCATCGCTGCTTGTGTCGGTATATTTCTTTGGGTTCTCTGCCATTAAGCTTGCGCTTGTGGGGGTGGCCACGGCGGTTGCTGTGGAGTTTGTAATTCAGAGATATATTGTAAAATCGAAGATTACTGTTAATGACTACTCTGCAGCGCTTACGGGGCTTTTGCTCTCTCTGAACCTTCCGCCTAATTCACCTTGGTGGATTATGTTTATAGGCTCGGTAGTGGCGATAGGCATCGCTAAAATGACATTTGGCGGGGTGGGACAAAATTTGTTTAACCCGGCTCTTGTGGGGCGTGTTTTCTTGCTGGTCTCATTTCCTGTAATTATGACTGATTATTCAATACCTACTTCATGGTTCAGGGAGGGGATTGATGCCGGCTCAGGTGCAACCGCTCTCTCAATTGTTAAGGAGGGGCTTGCAAAGGGTCTAACTATGGATCAGATATTCCCAGAGAATAATTTCTCGTATGCACAGATGCTCTTCTCAAAGATTGGCGGCTCAGTGGGTGAGGTTTCTGCTCTGGCTTTGATTCTGGGATTTGTTTATCTGCTTATAAGGAGGGTAATAAGACCTCATATTCCGGTGGCAATAATTGGGACTGTTCTTTTGTTTTCTGCCATTTTCTGGTTAATCAATCCTCAGATGTATGCTGACCCTCTGTTTAATGTACTTACAGGAGGTATTCTGATAGGTTCTATTTTTATGGCAACGGACTATGTGACGTCTCCTATGAGTAAAAAGGGGATGGTGCTCTATGGAGTGGGAATCGGTATAATTACGATGCTTATAAGATACTGGGGTGCTTACCCTGAGGGGATATCTTTTGCGATTCTTATTATGAATGCGACTGTTCCGCTTATAAACATGTACTTTAAGCCTAAAAAGTTTGGGAAGGAGGTGAAGCATGGCTAGAGAATCGACACTCAAGAATATGGTGCTTACACTTGCATCAATTACTCTTATTGCTTCAACTTTACTGGGTGGTGTCTATGCTCTTACAAAGAGCTCTATTGATGCAGCGAAGGTTGCAAAAATTAACGATGCCATATCTAAGGTTGTACCGGAGTTTGACAACGATCCCTCTTCTGAAAAGTTTGTAAAGGAGCTGGATGGAAAGAGTTATATTGTCTATCCTGCAAAAAGTGGTGAGGCAATTGTAGGATATGCTGTTGAGAGCTTTACAACAGGCGGATTCGGCGGAAGAATTACCCTTATGGTGGGATTTAATACAGATGGAACTATAAATAATACATCTGTTCTTTCACACGCTGAAACTCCGGGACTTGGAGACAAAATGGTGGAGGGAAAGAGTGATTTTAGCATTCAGTTTCAGGGTAAAAATCCTGAGGACTTTAAACTTCTTGTTAAAAAAGATGGTGGGGACGTTGATGCAATAACAGCCTCTACAATTACATCAAGGGCA
>SABC01000079.1 GCA_009929175.1 Bacteroidia bacterium
ATTTCGGTAGCCAGGTTGTTCTTTGGATCTTCCAGCTCCTCAAAGGAGGGAATATCGGCAAAAGAACCTACAAAAAATATCACCAACAACAGTAAGGCAAAGGGACTCAGCAATAAAATCCAAAACCACCTGACCAACTTGTTCCTCTTTTTAATCTCCATTTTATCTGCGATTTCCGTGTGTACCAAAGGACAAAATTAGAAATAAAAATTTTGATAATACCTTAATTTATCCTTTACTTTGCAGCCATCAAGGTTAATTTATGTATGGGAGAGAACTTAGTTATCGTTGAGTCTCCGGCTAAAGCCAAGACTATCGAAAAGTTCCTGGGTAGCGGTTACACAGTCAAGTCCAGCTTCGGACACATCCGGGATCTGTCAAAAAAAAATCTGGGAATCGATATAGAAAAGGGCTTCGAGCCCGATTATCTTATTTCGGAAGATAAGAAAAAGGTGGTGGCAGAGCTCAAAGCTTTGGCCAAAAAAGCCGGAATGGTGTGGCTTGCATCCGATGAAGACCGCGAGGGGGAGGCTATTGCCTGGCACCTGCAGGAGGCACTCGGGCTGGAAGCAGCAAAAACCAAGCGTATTGTCTTCCACGAGATTACAAAAGACGCGATTACAAATGCCATTGCCAATCCGCGCAATGTAGACATGAACCTGGTGATGGCCCAGCAGGCACGCAGGGTTCTTGACCGTTTGGTGGGGTTCGAACTCTCACCGGTGTTGTGGAAAAAAGTGAAGCCAAAACTCTCGGCAGGCAGGGTCCAATCCGTTGCCCTCAGGCTCATAGTGGAGAGGGAGAGGGAGATTCAGCAGTTTGCCGCCAAATCGCAGTTCAAGGTAGAGGGCGTGTTCCATCCCGCAGGTTCCGATGATTCTGCTTTGGTGCAGGCCGAGGTAACCCATCGCTTTGACAACGAAAAGGAGGCTCTGGACATACTGGAAAAAAGCAAAGGGGCACAATTCAATATTGCAGCGGTAGAAGAGAAAGAGAGCAAGAGGACTCCTCCGCCCCCCTTCACAACCTCCACCCTGCAGCAGGAGGCATCCCGCAAACTGGGTTTTTCGCTGAGCCAGACCATGCGCTCTGCACAAAACCTCTACGAAGCCGGTTTCATCACTTATATGCGTACCGACTCCGTAAACCTTTCCAAAATGGCAATTAGTGCTGCAAAGCAATCGATTACAGAACTGTACGGCAAAGAGTATTCCAAAACCCGTCAATTCACCACCAAAAGCAAGGGAGCTCAGGAGGCACACGAAGCCATACGTCCGACATTTATGTCCAACCTCACCATAGAAGGGTCGGCACAAGACAAAAAACTATACAACCTCATCTGGAAGAGGACAATCGCCTCACAAATGGCCGATGCAACCATAATGAGGACACAAATAACAATCGCTTCCAACTCACTTGACCACGATTTCATAGCTACGGCCGACAGGGTTGCATTTGACGGTTTCCTCAAAGTTTACATGGAATCCCGCGACGACGACCAGGCAGAAGAGGAGAAGGAGTTCACTCTGCCTGCACTGCGCCCCGGCCAACAGATGGAGCCGCAGACAATCAAAGCTGTGGAAAAATTCACCCAAAAGCCTCCCCGGTACACCGAGGCCAGCCTTGTGAAAAAACTGGAAGAGCTGGGTATCGGCAGGCCTTCGACCTATGCTCCCACAATCTCGACCCTCACCCAAAGAGGTTATATGGTCAAAGACAACCGTCCCGGGCAAGAAAGGAGCTTCCGGGAACACACCCTCACTGCCGGCAAGATCACCTCAAAGACAAAAAAAGAGACATGGGGGACCGAGAAGAACAAACTTTTCCCCGAAGATATCGGGATTCTGGTCAATGACTTTTTGGTCGAAAACTTCGGACCTGTGATGGACTATAACTTTACCGCAAAAATAGAGGAGAGTTTTGACAAGGTTGCTGAAGGCAAAGTGGTTTGGAACAAACTGATTGCCGATTTTTACAAACCCTTCCACAAAATGGTCGACGAAACCCTCACAGTTTCACGCCCCACAAATGCAGAGAGAATACTTGGCACCGACCCTGCAACCGGTAAAACCGTACTGGCCAGGATAGGCAGGTTTGGCCCCCTAGCACAAATCGGGGACAACGACGATCCCGACAAAAAGTTCATGAGCCTTGCCAAAGGGCAGCTTATTGAGACAATCACCCTGGAAGAGGCACTCAAATTGTTCGAACTGCCCAGGAGCGTCGGAGAGTACAAAGGCAGCGACATTACCTGTGCCATAGGTCGTTTTGGCCCATACCTGAGGTACAACGGTAAATTCATCTCCCTTGGCAAGGAGAACAACCCCTACACCATAGACCTGGAGACAAGCATACTTCTCATAGAGGCACACTTTGCCAAAGAGGCCCAAAAGCAGATCAAGAGCCTTCCCGAGATAGGGGCAGAGATCCTCAACGGCAGGTTTGGCCCCTACATCAAAATAGGCAAGGACAATTACAAGATCCCCAAAGGAACAGACCCGGCAACACTGGATGCCCAAACCGTAAAGGAGATTGTGGAGAAGTCCTCAAAAACCGGCAAACCTAAGAAGAATGGCAAATAACTACCCCATAGAGGTTATTCCGGCCGCAGCCATCAACGAGATCATTGCTGCCTCGCCTGCCATAATCATAGACACAATTGGCTGCGAATCCATACCGGAAGCAATTGCAAACCTCTACTCCTGCATGCCATCCGGGAAAAAAATTTACTACACCCGACCGGGAATAAACCAATTGGCAGCAGTCCTGGAACGCACCTCGTCCCTGGGCATTCCCGCAATTGTCCTGTGTGGCAACCAGATTCCATCCCTGGACAAAATACTCCCGGGCAAGAGTTTCAGCGCCTCACTTGTGGCACCCGGCAGCTCCGGCGAAGGAACAACCGTAAGGGAACAACTCTTTGCCAACCCCGCTTTGGCCGACTTCTCCTTAATAGGTTACCAAAGCTACCGTACAAACCCAAGGGAGCTGCAGGAGCTGAGGGACAAATCCTTCGAAGAGATCCGCCTTGGAGTGCTGCGCGAAGGGATTTCACTTGCAGAGCCCCTGCTCCGCACAAAAGAGTATATCTTCTTGGATATCCGCTCTGTCCGCACCAGCGACCTCCCCGACAATCCAACCAAATCGCCAAACGGGCTGTATGCCGAGGAGGCATGCCAGCTGGCCCGGTATATAGGGATGGGACAGCAATTGAAATTCCTCTTTATTTTTGGAATCCCCGGCGGTTCAAAACCAAAGGATGTGACAGCACAAATGGTCTCCGAAATCACATGGCATGTTGTGGAAGCCTTATCTGCCAACATAGACGAAAATCCCGGCGATCCGGCAAAAGAGGAACTTTTCCTCAAAAAAATCGTAAGTATGGGGCAAGACGGACAAGACCTGGTATTCGTTACCAGCCGCTCCACAGGCAGGTGGTGGATGGAGGTTCCAGACATCAAAAACTCTGAAAACCTTTGTATTCCCTGCTCTTTCGCAGATTACTCCACAGCCTGTTCGGGCGAAGTACCGCTCCGGTGGCTTTTCTTTTTTCAAAAAATAAATCCGAATTAATTATAATTTATTATTATATTTGTGGTCATACATAATATCTCTTACCAGTATGCCAAAATATCAGATTGATCAGATCGATCAAAAGATCCTCTCCTTCCTTGTCAAAAATGCAAGGATGCCATTTCTTGAGATTGCCCGTGAATGCGGAGTCTCAGGAGCTGCTATTCACCAGAGAGTAAAGAAAATGGAGAACTTAGGAATCATAACCGGTTCTCGTTTGCTTGTCAAACCCCAGACATTAGGATTGAATGTATGCGCATTTGTGGGAGTGAGTCTTGCCCAGGCCAACCACTATCCGTCTGTGATAGAGGCACTCAGGAATATTCCCGAAGTAGTCGAATGTCATTTTGTTACCGGCAAACATGCACTCATGCTCAAGATCTACTGTCAAAACCACGACCACCTTATGGAGATCCTGATCAACACCATCCAAAACATTCCGTCAGTCGAACAGACCGAAACATTCATCTCTCTCGATCAGGCAATCGAAAGGCAGGTTTGGGTAAAAGATTATCCCGGCAAAGCCTCCACTGTTAAAAAACGTTAAGCAAGGCATTTGCCATCACCAGGTCATCGGGCCTGGTAATCTTGATATTTGTTATCTTTCCTGGAGCAAGAAAAATTTTGGTACCCGCACTCTCTACCACTGAGGCATCATCGGTAAAAGAGGGCAAGTACGCTTTTTTATAGGCATCCAGCAATATCCGGCTATTAAAGACCTGCGGGGTTTGAACCATCAAGTAACGGCTCCTGTCGGTTACCACGGTGCTCCCGTTCTCTTCCCTTACCCTCATTGAATCGACCGGCTCTGTCACCGGAATCACGGCACCGTGTTCTTCTGCCAAATCGTACAAACCCTGTAAAAAAGAGGTTGTCACAAAAGGCCTCACCCCGTCGTGGACTGCTACAAGGCCGGGCTCTGTTATATGGGAAAGTGCATTCCTGACAGAGTGGAAACGTGTAATACCTCCCGAAACCAGTGTGTGGCGGAATGTGAGCCGGTTTTCGAAACAGTAGTCCTTCCAGAACTGTTTGTACTCTTCGGGCAAAACCATGATTATCTCGGGGAGTGTTTCCATTGCCAAAAAACGCTCCACCGTATGGGCAAGTACAGGCTTGTTGCCAAGTGTCATGAACTGTTTGGCAACTGCCCCTCCCATCCTGCTGCCCGAACCTCCGGCAACAATTACTGCATAATACTTACCGGTCATATCCGATTTTAAAATTAATTACCTTTTTTAACGTTAAATGGTATAGCAAAAATAGGTAATAATTGCAGATTTTAGTAATTTTGTAGCCATTTACAGAATATGGAAAAGAGACAAATCAAAAGAGCACTTATTTCGGTTTACCACAAGGATGGAATTGACAAAATAGCACATTTGCTCCACAACTCCGGAGCAGAGATTCTCTCTACCGGGGGTACCTGCGATTTTATCCGTGACCTTGGAATTCCTGTCACGCCGGTGGAAGATATCACCTCCTACCCCTCGATACTTGGAGGGAGGGTCAAGACATTGCATCCAAAAGTATTCGGAGGCATCCTTTCGCGCAGGGACAACCCTTTGGACCAGTCCCAGCTTGCAGAGTACGGTATCCCTCAAATTGACCTGGTCATCGCAGACCTCTACCCTTTTGAGCAATATGTCGCTTCCGGGGAGCCACATCAAGAGATCATCGAAAAAATAGATATCGGCGGCATCTCCCTCATCAGGGCTGCTGCAAAGAACTACAAGGATGTTTTGATTGTCCCCTGCAAGGAGCTTTACGCCAACCTCATCTCCATTTTGGAAGAGGGCAACGGTACAACTGCCGCACAGAGGGCCCATTTTGCGGCTCATGCATTCAATGTAAGTTCGCACTACGACACTGCAATATTCAAATACTTCAACAAAGAGGCGGGCATAGAGGTGTTCAAGGAGAGCATCAAAGAGCCTGTTTCGCTCCGTTACGGGGAGAACCCCCACCAAAAGGCACACTTCTTCGGCTCTGCACGGCAAATACCTCAACAGTTGCACGGCAAGGAGATTTCATACAACAACCTGCTCGATATCGAGGCGGCCATAGAGCTCATAGGTGATTTTACCGAACCCACAGTTGCAATCCTTAAACACAACAATGCGTGTGGCTGTGCATCCAGGGAGAGTTTGTGCGAAGCATGGAAGGAGGCTTTGGCAGCCGACCCTGTATCGGCTTTCGGCGGAATAATCATAGCCAACCGCAACATCGACACAGCTACTGCCGCAGAGATGAACAAACTGTTCTTCGAGGTTGTGATCGCCCCTTCGTACGATGGGGAGGCACTTGAGATACTCAAGCAAAAGAAAAACCGGATAATCCTCATAAACAGCGAAGACCTTCGCACTCCTTTCAAGTTCAGGAGCATGCTGGGAGGAGTACTGGTTCAGGAACGGGATTCCAAATGCGAAGAGCCCCTGGAGTTGAAAGTTGTAACCAAAATTGCACCCGGTGCCGGCAAAACAGAAGACCTGTTGTTTGCCAACAAGCTTGTCAAACACTCCAAATCCAACGCTATAGTACTCGTGAAAAACTCTATGCTGCTGGCGTCGGGCATTGGACAAACCTCCCGGGTAGATGCCCTGAGGCAGGCAATCCAAAAGGCCGGGGAGTTTGGTTTTGACCTCAAAGGGGCGGTGATGGCATCCGATGCATTCTTCCCTTTCCCCGATTGTGCCGAGATAGCCCACGCACACGGAATCGACACAATCATCCAGCCTGGGGGTTCGGTGCGGGACAACGAAACCATCGAATATTGCGACAACAACCAAATGGCCATGGTCACAACCGGCTACCGCCATTTCAAACACTAAACAGGAACAAACCACAAAAGCTGCTACATTCTACAAACAACTAAAACCTAAGAGCTAACACTACAACAAGATATGGGATTTTCTTTTTTAACACAGGAGCTGGCAATAGACCTGGGAACTGCCAACACCATCATCCTGATGAATGACAAAGTCGTGGTGGACGAACCGTCCATTGTGGCAATTGATCAAAACACAGGCAAACCCATTGCCTTTGGTCAAAAAGCACGGATGATGCATGGAAAGACACACGCCAACATAAAAACAGTCAGGCCCCTGAGGGACGGGGTAATTGCAGACTTCAACGCTGCCGAACAGATGATCCGCGGGTTCATCAAAATGATCAACTACCGCAACTCGTTTTTCACACCCAGCCTCAAGATGGTTGTATGTATCCCTTCGGGCAGCACAGAGGTGGAGATCCGTGCGGTAAGGGACTCTGCCGAGCACGCAGGAGGCCGCGACGTATACCTTATCTACGAACCCATGGCCGCCGCAATAGGTATCGGCATCGATGTAGAGGCCCCTACAGGCAACATGGTTGTCGATATAGGAGGCGGCACTACCGAGATAGCCGTAATCTCCCTTGGCGGCATTGTGATAAACCAGAGCATCCGTGTTGCAGGCGATGTCTTTACCTACGAAATCCAGCAATACATGAGGCAGCAGCACTCCATTAAGATAGGGGAACTTACTGCAGAGGATATCAAGATCAAGGTGGGTGCAGCCATGTCCGAACTGGACGAATACCCGGAGCCATACACAGTGAGAGGTCCCAACCTCATGACCGCACACCCGGTTGAGGTAAACGTTACCAGCCAGGAGATTGCACACAGCATTGACAAATCCCTTGCAAAGATAGAGACTGCAATAATCCAGGTACTGGAGCAAACCCCTCCCGAACTCTATGCCGATATCGTTCAAAACGGCATTTACATTACAGGTGGCGGAGCATTGCTCAGGGGGCTCGACAAAAGGCTTTACGAAAAGATCAACATAAGGTTCCATGTCTCCAACGAGCCTTTGCTGGCCGTTGCACGCGGCACATCCATTGCCCTCAAGAATACCGACAAATTACCATTCCTGATGAGATAATCCAAAATGTGGAGCAAATCACCTGTCATACGAGGTCTGGCAACACTCCTCCTCTTTTTTGCACTGGAAGGGGTCTCGTTGTTTTTCATAGCCCGGGACAGCCTGTTCCAAAAAGTCAAGATTACCGGATTGTTCATGCAGGTAAAGGGGAGCATATCGGGTTTTACCTCCGATATCCGATATTTTGCAGGGCTTCGCAAGGTTAACGAGATTTTACAGGAAGAGAATATCCTACTTAAAAACCAGGTTGAGGCTCTCAGTGCCTCACTCCGGGAGAGGGATTCCATGCAGGTTGTGCCTGCTACCGATGTCAACCCCGAATACCACTATATTCCTGCAAGGATTATCTCC
>SABC01000241.1 GCA_009929175.1 Bacteroidia bacterium
CTGAGGTACTCGATACAGAGAGAATAAGCAACAACTCGTCTTTTTACTCATTATTTTCTCACTCTACTTACTTTTATTACCCTTATATTTAGCACTTAGTTTGGTATTATTACCCTTACATTCAGCAATTTATATGCTATACTTCATACTATGAAAAGAAAAGAAGAAGCATATCTATTGGAATGGTATAAGAATGCCCGCCGAAAGCCCCTCATTATCCGAGGTGCCAGGCAAGTAGGAAAATCCACGCTGGTCAGGATGTTCTGCCAACAAAACAACCTTCAATTGATTGAACTTAACTTTGAGCAAACCCAAACAGTACATTCACTGTTTGCATCCAATGACCCTATTAAGATCATCCAATCTTTGGAGATCCTGGGGAACGTGAAGATCGACATGGAAAGGGCCGTTCTTTTTCTGGACGAGATTCAAGCCAATCCTGCTGCAATCCTGTCATTACGGTACTTTTTTGAGAAAGTTCCCCAGCTAGCAGTTATTGCAGCCGGGTCTCTTCTGGAATTTGCATTGGAACAATATAAGCTGTCCATGCCTGTCGGGAGAATTGAATACCTATTCATGGGGCCTATGACATTCGAGGAGTTCTTGGAAGCGATGGGAGAAGAGCAACTGCTTGAATACCTCCAAGCCTATACATTAGGCAGCGAAATTCCCAGAGTCATACATGAAAAGGCGTTGGAATATGTTGGTGCCTACTACCTATTGGGAGGAATGCCGGAGGTTGTACACGTTTACCAAGAAACAAAATCATTATTGGAAGCTGATAAAATCAAGTACTCCATCCTCAACACCTACCGTGACGACTTTGCAAAGTACCAGACACGAATCGACCTTGCAAAACTTCAGGAAGTGTTTGATAAACTGGGAACCACAGTAGGGAAAAAAATTAAATATGTTCAGCTGCTCCCTCAGGATCGAAGTACTGTCACAGATAGAATAGTAACCTTGTTCGAGCATGCCAGAATTGTATATAGAATCTTTCACTCGAGTGCGAACAACCTCCCCTTGAAAGCAGAGGTCAATCGGAAAATTTCCAAAGGCATCCTGTTGGATATAGGTCTGTACCTGACATTGCAAGGATTATCGATTGCTGATATTTCTTTGGACAAGGATTTGTTTTTCTCAAACCAGGGAGCATTGGCGGAGCAGTTCATCGGACAACATCTCCTTTACAGCCAGCCGGGGTACATGAACCCCGAGCTCTATTATTGGACAAGGGAAAAAGCCCAATCCAATGCAGAAATTGATTTTCTGATTCAACAAGGCAACACCTTCCTACCCGTTGAAGTAAAATCCGGAAAAACCGGAACCTTGAAGTCTCTTCATGTGTTCATGGAAACAAAGCAAAAATCGCTGGCGTTGCGATTCTCCACACACACCCCTGCAGTTGAGACAGTGACATCTTCACTGCCGAGGTCAGAATACCAGTATACACTGGTCACTCTGCCTCTCTATCTAG
>SABC01000242.1 GCA_009929175.1 Bacteroidia bacterium
CCTCTATGATATGCAGAATTGGGCAACCTCGACATTCCCTAACGGCAAATGGGAGAACGCACAACACACAGATTGGCTTATCAGTAGCCCACTCCGGGAGGACAAGCACCCCAGTTTTTCAATCAACCTAGAAAAAAGAGTGTGCTATGACAGGGCAACAGGAGAGACATATCTAATCTCCGACTTATGTCAGAGGCTCGGACTCCCTGAACCCGACCGCAAAGGAGAAGACCTCCCTTCACGTAAACAGGAGCCGGCTATCAACAGAAACGCCATGATTGCCGGTAGCCGATGGGAAAAGGCAAAACCTGCAACTGATGACTTTGGATACCTAAAAAGAAAAGGTGTACCCTCGTTAGGGCTCAGAACGGACACAGACGGAACGATGGGCGAAGTCCTACTAGTCCCGGCACTCGATGCAAACGGCAAGGTTGTAGGAATCGAACGGATCAGCCACGGAGGCGAAAAACAGCACCTCGGTACAAAGAAGGAAGCATATTTCCTAATAGGAGAACCTAAACCCGGCGAACAGGTTCATGTTTGCGAAGGTTACGCCACAGGGGCTTCAATCTATCAGCTAACATCCCAACCAGTTGCAATCAGCTTTAGTCATTTCAACCTTGGCAACGTGGGAAACATCCTCGAAAGGAAAGGATTTAAGCCGACAGTTTGCCCGGACTCAGGAGCAAACCCTGTACCCGGATTCAGAAATATTCTGACACCTGACGGAACACATGATAAACAGGATTGGAATGACATTCATCAGGAGCAGGGACTTGACAGGGCAAGGGAGCTATTCCGGGAGCAGGAAGCCAAGAGCACGGTAATTAAGGCAGAAGCCAATAACTCATTCAAAATACAAAAGATGAACGCACGAGAGTTATATTCCACACCAATGACCGCTCCAAGTTGGGCAATCGACCAAATGATTCCGCAGGGACTCTCAGTTATAGCAAGCCCCCCTAAAACAGGCAAAAGCTATTTTGTCCTTCAATCAGCCCTTGCGGTGGCACGTGGAGAAAAATTTCTCGGATACCGAACCACAAAAGGTAAGGTGCTTCTTATCAGCTTAGAGGACACTTTCAACAGGTTACAAAAAAGGATTGTCCAAGTTTGCCCGGACACTTCAAAGATCCCTGACAACCTAGATATGACGGTCGAATTTCCAAGACTTGATTCAGAAGGGCTTGCCTGTCTCGAAAAGGAGATTAAAGAGAACGAATATTGCCTGGTAATACTCGATACTTGGGGCAAGACAAAACCGAACGGACAAGCTAAACGAAGTGAAAACGTCTATGAAACAGATGTCCGGCTCGTCTCGGAAGTAAAGAAACTGGCTGACAAGTACGGGATCTCAATATTATTAGTCCATCACCTAAAAAAAGGTGGCGGAGCTTCTAAGGATTGGCTTGAATCCCTCTCCGGCAGCATGGGGCTATCTGCAACAGTAGATGGACTCCTTGCACTCGAAAGAG
>SABC01000243.1 GCA_009929175.1 Bacteroidia bacterium
TGGAAAAGGGACAAAAATGGTAAATGGCAAGAATGCCAACAAAGGGGCTGTCTGGGTTGCTGTGAGAATACCGGACGGTTACATAACTGCTCATGCCAACCAGGCGCGAATCACAACCTTCCCATTAAACGATCCCGAAAACTGCATCTATTCTCCCGATGTGATCTCTTTTGCAAAGGATATGGGTTACTACAAAGGAGCCGACAAAGATTTTAGCTTTTCCGACACATATGCTCCGCTGGATTTTGGCGGGATGAGAGGTTGCGAAGCAAGGGTATGGTCGGCCTTCAATATCCTCGGCAAAGGCATGATCGGAGATAAGCCTTACACTCATTACCAGGACTACGCCATGGGTCACAATCCCAAGAACCGTATGCCGCTCTACATTAAACCTGCAGAGAAGGTAACCGTAAAGATGGTTGCCGATGCCATGCGTGACCATTATGAAGGAACAATCCTGGATATGACACAAGACATAGGAGCTGGCGGAAATGAGCTTCCTTACCGTTGGAGGCCAATGACTTTTGAAGTTGACGGACAAAAATATTACAACGAAAGGGCTATCGCTACCCAACAGACCGGATTCTGGCTTTTGGGCCAGGCACGTAATTGGCTGCCTGACGCAATTGGAGGTATACTTTGGTTTGGAGTGGACGATGCAGCAACCTCTGCATTGACACCAATCTACTCATCTTCACTGGATGTTCCCGAGTGTTTCCGTGTTGGAAACGGTAATATGACCACATATTCCGAAACCTCTGCATTCTGGATTTTCAACAGGGTTTCCAACTATGCCTATTCTCGTTACAATAAAATTGCCCCCGATGTCAAACATGAGATTGACAAGCATGAACTTACTGCAATGGAGAGGATACCGGCTATTGATGCAGCTGCATTGGAGATACATAAAAGTTCTCCGGAAAAGGCTCGCGAATTCCTGACGGATTACTCTGTAAACACAGCCCAACAACTGTTTGCCACCTGGGTGGAGTTGGACAAATATCTACTCATCAAACATTTGGACGGTAATATCAAACGTGAACACAGCAGAGGGGTATTCATGGATAACGGAAGCGGCAAAAACATTCCCGCATCACCCATCTTCCCAGGCTACACCGAAAAATGGAAACGCGCAGTCAAAGAAGACGCCGGTGAAAAACTCAAAGTAAAGTAACTAAATTAAAAAAGTGCCGGTTTTCCGGCACTTTTTTTTTTGCATCCCTCGGATAAATTAACAACTTGCAGAGGCTTAGCTCATTGCGGCTTTTCGCTCATTTCCAGATTACTGCAGAGCCCGCAGCGGCTCCTCCTGCCCGGGGGCCATGCCGCCTTGTGCAACGCATTTTTTGTTTAACGCTCTTTTCCTCGTTATTTGCGGGCCTGCGGAACTCCTCCCTGCGGTCGTCAAACAGTCCTCGGCTGTTAACCGCAAACTCTTCGTCAAAACCGCTACAAAAACAGATGTTGCAC
>SABC01000244.1 GCA_009929175.1 Bacteroidia bacterium
AACCTCTCCGTCTAGAATCATCCTGAATCCCTTTATGGTATCCTCTATCGGAACCATCTCTCCCTTAATGCCTGTATATTGCTCAGCTACGGAGAATGGCTGTGAAAGGAAACGCTGTACACGCCTTGCCCTGTTTACAATTTTTTTATCCTCATCGGATAACTCCTCCATACCAAGTATAGAGATTATATCCTGTAACTCTTTATTTCTCTGTAAAATCTGCTTAACCCTCTGAGCTGTCTCGTAGTGTTCCTCTCCGACAATAAGCGGGTCGAGAATCCTGGATGTTGATTCCAGAGGATCAACGGCAGGGTATATTCCCAATTCAGCAATCTTTCTGCTCAGGACTGTTGTGGCATCAAGGTGGGAGAAAGTTGTCGAAGGAGCAGGGTCTGTCAGGTCATCGGCAGGTACATAGACTGCTTGTATTGAGGTGATGGATCCCTTTTTTGTAGATGCTATTCTCTCCTGCATGGTTCCCATTTCAGTTGCAAGTGTAGGCTGATAGCCTACGGCAGAAGGCATCCTGCCGAGAAGAGCCGAGACTTCGGATCCAGCCTGAGTAAACCTGAAAATGTTGTCTATAAAAAACAGGATATCGTTAGATTCCGAACCTGAGTCCCTGAATGACTCAGCAACAGAGAGACCGGAGAGAGCTACGCTTGAACGGGCCCCGGGTGGTTCATTCATCTGACCGAAGACTAGTGTCGCCTGTGATTTTGCCAGCTCATTGCTGTCAACTTTTGAGAGATCCCAGTTTCCCCCAAGCATGCTTTTGAGAAACTCGTCACCATACCGTATTACTCCGGATTCTATCATCTCCCTGAGCAGGTCGTTACCCTCCCTTGTCCTTTCTCCAACACCTGCAAAGACTGAAAAGCCATTGTGTTTTTTTGCGATGTTGTTGATAAGTTCCATGATTATAACAGTCTTACCCACACCTGCGCCACCGAACAATCCGATTTTTCCTCCTTTTAGATATGGTTCGAGAAGATCAATAACCTTTATTCCGGTAAAGAGCACCTCTTTACTGGTTACAAGTTCATCAAACTTTGGGGGATCACGGTGAATAGGGTATGAACCCTCCATTTGCAATTGTCCGAGACCATCAATTGATTCTCCGACAACATTCATAAGACGTCCTTTTATTTGCAACCCTACAGGCATGTGGATTGTTTTTCCTGAAGAGCAGGCTTTCATGCCGCGCCTTAAACCGTCAGTAGAATCCATAGCAACACATCTGACTGTCAAGTCTCCGATGTGTTGCTGAACTTCAACGATCAGACTGCGACCCTCGGGTCTTTCGATAGTTATTGCTTCATGAATACCGGGTAGTGTGACAGATTCATCCGGATCCTCTTTTTCAAAACTGATGTCCACAACCGGACCTATGACCTGAGAGATTTTTCCCTCTGTTTTTACTGCCATATTGGATGTGTTTTAATAACACAACAAAAGTAGAAATAAAA
>SABC01000245.1 GCA_009929175.1 Bacteroidia bacterium
TTTCCAGAAACCCGGAAGGAATAACGACAACACCGTGAATATCTCCAAACGACCTGTCATCATTAAAAATGAAAGTACCCACTTTGAGAAATCGGGTAATCCGGAATAATTACTTACCGGACCGATTGTTCCGAGCGCCGGGCCCGAATTACTGGCGCAGGAAACACATCCACCAATAGCCTCTTCAAAACCAACCCCATTAAGCGTCAGTAAGAAACAGCAAACCGCAATCATGAAAACATAGACGAACGAAAATACCAACACACGCCGTACAATATCCACCGGTACTGCATGACCATCCATTCTAACCGGAATAACAGCATGCGGGTGTGTCTGTTTTTTAAACTCGCTAAGCAGACTCTTTACAAGAATCACAAAACGCCCCGTCTTCAACCCTCCGGTTGTTGATCCGGCGCATCCGCAAATAATCATAAGCATCAAAGCCAGAAGCCAAAAAAACGGGCCCCAAGGTACGTAATCTGCAGTAGCAAACCCGGTTGTGGTAAGACAAGTAATCACCTGAAAAGCTGCTTTTCGGAACGAAGTCTCAATACCTGTCTCAAATCCATTGAAGTAAACCCAACACGTAGCAATAGTTATGGCTCCAACCGCGATGAAAAAGAACCAACGTAATTCCTCATCATGAAACATTTTTTTGAAGTTTCCTTTAAAGAAAAAGTAAATCAAGGTGAAGTTGACAGCCCCGATAAACATGAATATCGTTATCAGATATTCAACATAGGGTGAGTTCCAGTAAGCTACACTTGTATTCTTGGTGGAATACCCCCCGGTTGCCAAGGTAGTAAACGAATGGCAGACTGCATCAAACAAGTCCATGGGGCCAGCCCACAATAACAACACCAGAATACCTGTCAGTAATACATAAACCCCCCACAACCGTTTTGCAACCTGTGTAATTCTGGGTCTGAAACGATCATGGGTTATGCTTGCAGACTCAGCATCGAATAACTCCGAAGCTCCTCCACCGAAGATAGGCATCAAAGCTACCGTAAACACAATCATTCCAACCCCTCCCTGCCATTGTAACAGACTCCGCCAGAAAAGAATTCCTTTGGGTAAAGCTTCAATATCAGACAAGATAGTAGCACCGGTTGTTGTGTAACCAGACATTGTTTCGAAATAAGCATCAGCAGGATTAGTAATATAACCTCCCAGATAGAAGGGCAACATTCCTAAGAAGGATAATACTGCCCAGGTAAGGGCTACAGTTATCATCCCCTCCCTCCTGCCTGCATAGCGCTCGTTAGCCTTGAAGCCAATTAAATAAAATAACATACCCAAAGCCAGCATTATTCCAGCTGTTTGGGACAAGGGATAAACATCGTCTCCTTTATAGTAAAAAGCAACAGCGATTGCAACTAATACAAATAAGAATTCGAGGATAAACATCAACCCCAGCATCTTGAAAATAAACCGGATATTCAATTGTGAC
>SABC01000001.1 GCA_009929175.1 Bacteroidia bacterium
ATAATCTTAACCTCATATGCATTTGATTTTTTATTCACAGCCGGGGTAAAATCAATCACTTCAAAGCAACCTCTGTCGGCAAGGGTTACGAATATCTTTTTAAAATCGTTGGAGAAGGTGAGGTTGGTGGGTAATTTCCCTTTCAGTTGGTATTCATGCAGCAGCTCCCCCTTGGGTGAGAGCTTCACTACAGTACCCTTGCCATGTCGTGTTACAAACAGGTTCCCGTCATTATCGCAACGCATGCCGTCCATACCAAAGTCTTCAAAGGAGTAAAACTCCTTTTTGTTTACAGGCATATTGTCGGCACCTATATCGTACCTCCATATCTTCCGCTGGATGGACTCATTTACGTACAGGGTTTTCCCGTCGGGGCTCACCTCTATCCCGTTGGTTGTACCAATCCCTTCCTCTACCAAAACAACCGAATCGGGAGCGGGAATCATCCACAAATTCCCGGTGGAATCCCTCCAGTTGGGGTCACTTGCATAGATCACCTGGGATACAGGCGAAACAGTCAAGTCGTTGGGTTGGTTCATATCGCTGCAATGGGCATAAACCTCAATCACAACCAATGTCTCTTTTTTAATTCGAAGTATATTATGGCCTGTGTAATCGGCAATATACATGCTGCCTGCCCGGTCAAAACGGATTCCATTTCCAATCGATCCTTCTGGCAAAGTGATAAATAGGTTGGCAACACCATCAGGAGTAACTTTGCCGATTGTACCCTGCTCACCAAAGTTTACAGCATAGAGATTACCCTCGCTGTCCACTGCAGGCCCCTCCATTCCCTTTGTAAAGGTACCCTCAGGTAACAAATCGTAAATCACATAATTTTCCTGGCTGCTCATGCAGGATAATGTCAGTAAAGGCAAAAGGATTGAAACAAAAAACAGGCAAAAATAATCTTTGTGGTGTCTCTCAAGTTTATGCATGGTACATCGTTTAGGTTTACGACCTCAAATATACTTAATTCTTACCTTGTTCATGAAAACCCTCTCCAAAACAACCTTGAGCCTCCTGATAAGATTCCTGCGTATCTCCATCTCCACAGGTAGTGACGGATCGTAATGTGCCTCGTTTATACGCGTTCCCATTAAAAAATCTATCACATCGGAATCCATGATTATCTTGAGAATCTCCCCTGCCGGAGAGTTGTCTGGTTTGTATCCCTCTTTGTAACTCTGGATCAGATCGGCCAAATGGCCCAGGGTAAGGATACCCTCTGTAACCAGTTCGGCACCCTCCATCCTTGCAGAGGTAGGCAGGTTTGTCTTTACCTGCTGCCTTCCGTCTCCAATGACTTTCCTGTCCAGCTCCCTGGCAAGTATATGTGCAGTAGTGCCTCCGCATACGATCCTGCGTCCGGGATAGGTATCAAAGATCCTTGCCATCTCTTTGTCGTTGCCAGGGTCAAAGGGCGGACCCGTGCAGATTAGCAATCTCCTTGGTGCCCTCAGGTAGATAACCCCGCAGGTAATATCGTCCTTTGCTTCGAAAAGATCGTTGTGCAGTGCTTTTTGCATCACTACTTTGGAAAGTTCCCTTGCCGACACATCGGGATGCCGTTCCAGGTAGTTCTTGATAAAGTCAATAACCATCGACCTCTCCCAACCCATGGGCATACTCCTGGAACCCAAACCGCTTTGGGTTACACCGTCACTGAGCATGATAATGCGGTCTCCTTTGAAAAGCATTATCTTGGACTCCAGCAACACCCTGTCTCCCTGTGATGTTGCCAGCCTTACACTCTTTTTGCGTGGCTCTATGCAGGTGTTTCCCCTGAAGATTATGAAATCTGGATTGTCAAATTCAAAAAGGTGGGCCTCCCCGTTCAGGTCAATCTCGGCAGCAGAACAGGTTGCATAACCTATTCTCTTTCGCGGATCTACAGGCAGGGTATCCAGTATGCTCCTCATGGAATCGGACAAAGGCCTGTGTTGCAATCTGTAATTCACTGCCATTGAGGCTGTAAGAGAGCTAAGCACATTGGCCCGGATGCCGCTGCCCAATCCGTCCGACAAAACTGCAACAAAACGGTTTTCGTCTTTGATCATGGTAGATATAAAGGCATCCCCTCCTACCACCTCCCCCATTTTGAACTGCTGGGAGTGGGCTATTTCAATAAAAAAATTATTGTCATCCTCTTCGAAAAACATGGCTATCTTGGTTTTTTATCGGAATCTATTACCATGTTAAGGATGCTCTCGGTATACGAAGCACTCTCCCCAAGTATGTATGCTATCCTCTGTACCGACTCGGCGTTGTGTTTTATCACCTCCCTTATCTTTTCCGAGATAATATCCTTTACAAGCTGGGAATCATCCATGTTTTGGATAATACCACACACCAGCTTGTTGGGTTGTATTGAGAGCAAGGAGAGCCGGATGTTGCGGTTATTGTCCCTTACGTCAAACTCGGCAGACTCTTCGCCTCCGGCAATAACCGACTGGAAATATTTATGGTATGGGACAATTTTACGCAGGTCGGCACCTCCAAGCCCCCCCAATGCCTCAGAAATCATGGCTATCTCCTCCCCGCCAAGTTCTATGAACTTCTCATTTGTATCCACTATCCGCAGGTTTTCATCTACCAGGACAACCCCGTATGGCATTTTCCTTAGTAGCACAGAAGCCTGGTTTTGGGCCTCTTTCCTCATTTGGGATATACACATCTCCCTTTCGGCCTTGCCATCCAGAACAGCAGCTGCGTAGGCCCTGCAGTTATCGTATCCGCAACCGGAGCAATTCAGTTCATCCTCTTTACTGGTCTTTCCCATGGAATTCAGGACCTCCTGAATTTCCCTTTCGCTGTAGAGGCAATTGATCTTATAGGGGACTTTGTAGGCATCATAAGAGAGGTCCACATCCCTTTTTGGCAGAGTGACAGCCAAACCAGAACGCTTGAAGGCATCAAACTCCTTGAGAAGCCTGTTCCTTTTTGCTGCAATCCCCTCTTTGTTGCTGGTAGCTGGCCCCTTTATGCAACCTCCGTCACACGCCATCAGCTCCACGAAAACCTTTTTACCCGGCTTCCAGCTCTCCAGTTCCGAACAGACCTCCATAACCGATTTCATCCCCGAAAAACTCATGAACCCTGCATCCACAGGTTTCACATCCTTACACATGGTACTGATCATACCGTTATCCACAGGAAAAAGGCCGGCCCTTTCAGATGCTCCTATTACAAACCCTCTTGGGAGTTCAACCCTGTCCATATCGGAGAAGTAAATCCCCTCGCTCTCCATCAGCCTGCCCAGCTCCTCAAAAGTTATGACAGCATCGGTTTCATTCTCGTAAATATCACTCTCCCTCTTTTTGGCGATGCAGGGACCTACAAACACAAGTTTATGGTTTGTATAACCGGCAGCCCTTAGTAACCTCACATGAGCAATCATCGGAGAAACTATTGGAGCTAAATGTCCCTCATATTCGGGATAATATATCTTGATATAATTTACAACCGAGGGGCAGCAGGTAGCCAGTACAACCTCTTTTTGGGTCTCAGTCAAAAAACGGTTGGTTTGGTGAGCGACAAGGTCGGCACCGATGGCTGTTTCCGATACGCCGGAAAAACCCAGGCAATAAAAAACTTTCAACAGGTTTTCTAATTTCTCATCACCATAATCAGATAAAAAAGAGGGAGCAAGGCAGGCGATCATCTTTTGCCCGTTTTGGGCCCATTCCCTTACTATGTCGGTATCGTCCCTGTACCTTTTTGCTCCGGCAGGGCAAGCGTTAATACATTTGCCGCAATAGATACAAGTCTCCTCAATTACTGAAGCACTAAAGTCCTCTACCTTGATTGACTTGACCGGGCATACCTTAATGCATTTATAACAGTCCTGGCAATTGATTTTTTCTGTATAAATAACAAGTTCCCGCTTCATATCATTGTATTTTAATTTTCTGCCTTGTCCAACGCAAGTATCTGCCTTGTAGCTGACTTATGGTTGGTAATTGTACTGCAGCCATTAACGCAACCTCCCTCACACATCATTACCTCAATCATGTTGCTCTCACTTTTCCCCGCTGCAGCAATTCCTTTAAGGAACCTTACATTCTCCTTGCTGAGGCCGCTCACCACATATGGTTTGAGTGCTTCTTTGTCTTTCACATACTGTGCCACGGATGACGAAACCCCGCCCGAGCGGGCATATTGCCTTCCGCTTTTCTCAATGGAGGGGTCGAATTCCATGTTGTCACAATCTCCGGGAACTATACCCAATGCCCCAAACATTGCATCCAGCTCCTCGAAGGTCATGACATAGTCGATATTCGGGTCTTTGAATCCCTCCACCCTTTTGGCCAGGCATGGCCCAATGAAGATAGTGGTTATGGACGGGTCCTGCTCTTTCAAAGCCTCGGCTGTATAGGATGCCGGGGTACGGGTATGGGAAATGTAGGGAGCCATTGCAGGCAGCTGCTTTCCGGCCCAACGTGTATAGGATGGGCAACAAGATGTTGTCATGAAGGGCTCTCCACCCTCCGCCACCCTCTCTTCCCACTCAAGGGCCTCATTTCGCGATGTGGTGTTAGCACCCGATGCAACCTCTGCAACCAAATCAAAACCACTTTTTTTTACAGCATCAAGTATCCTGCTGAGAGGAGCTTGGTACTGGCCGGCAATGGCAGGGGCAACCATTGCAGCCATCTTTTTGTTGCCATCCTTTATATCCCTGATGATTTGAAGGAGGTAGGTTTTTTCCATGATAGCTCCATAAGGGCAAGCCTCCTTGCAGAGACCGCAAAACACACATTTATCCCAGTCAATATGCTCTACCCCAAACCTGTCCTTGGTAATAGCTCCAACCGGGCAAGCCTCTTCGCAAGGTACAGGAGTGTATACTATGGCATTGAACGGGCAAGCACTCAGGCATCTCCCGCAATTGACACACTGCGACTGGTCAATCTCTGCCTTGTTGGTTACCCTTATAGCATTTTTATTGCAGGCATAGGTGCAAGGCCGGCCCACACAGGCACGGCACAAGTTGGTCACGGTATAATTGTGTTTGACACACGAACTGCAGGCCTCGTCCACTACAGTGAGCATCACATCTGTAAACTCCTTCCTGTTGTATGACATCCGGGCATACTCTGCCAAAGTGGTGAGCTCGTCGGTTTCGTCCGCAACATTGAACCCGAGAATAGTCATCAACCTGTATTTGATCACAGCCCTGTCCTTGTGTATGCAACAACGGGTAATGGCAGCTCCTTTGGGTCTCATCTCAAGAGGAATCCTGTCGATCTCCTCAATCAGCCTCTCTTCAAAACAGAGTTCACATACCCTTTTCAATAAATCCCTTCTAATTTCCGTCGCTTGATGAAACATATATATTTGATTTTCTTATAATTAATGAGATATCCGTGTCGGATGAACGGCGGCAAATATAGCCATTAATATAAAATTTGCAGAATTAAATTACAATTAATAGCTTTGTACCCGCAGCAATCAGCATGGACAAGAATACTTTCATATCTTCCGCCAACCGTAACTTCACGTATACGGGTACTGCTGCTGTTGTTTCTGCAACAACAATGATGATGATGCGAATGCATCGCAAGATGCATAGCTAGAGTCCCGGGCCTTTCGAAGGTCCATCGGGAATGATCCCGAGAATAAATACGGACACCCGTCCGCCTTCAAAAAAAGATTTATTCATCTCCAAAATCATCATCATTATGGATTTCAAACATTATGAAACCCTGCTGGTACATGCAGGTAAAATTCAACACCCAAGCAACGGACCTTGCGCCACCCCCATATACCAAACATCCTCATTCCTTTTTGACGACTCAGCCCACGCTGCTGCCCTTTTTAACCTTGCGGCCCCGGGGGATATATATACACGACTCTCCAACCCTACCACATCGGTACTCGAGCAGAGGATAGCTGCACTGGAAAACTGCACTGCTGCTGTTGCGGTATCTTCGGGGCAAGCATCACAATTCCTGGCAATTCAAAACATAGCCGGTTCCGGCGACAACATAGTAAGCTCCTCCTCTTTGTATGGTGGAAGCTTCAACCAGTTCCGCTCCAGCTTTGCATCCCTGGGAATTGAATTCCGGTTTGCTCCCGCCAATGACCCTTCCAAGCTTGAATCACTGATAGACAACAGGACAAAAGCCCTTTTCGTGGAGACAATAGGCAATTCAGATTTCTACATTCCCGATTTTGAACATCTTGCAGCCATTTGTCACAAACACGGGATTCCTTTGATAGTAGACAACACCTTCGGTGCAGCAGGATACCTGTTCCGACCATCGGACTGGGGTGCTTCCATAATCACCCATGCGGCTACCAAATGGATTGGAGGTCACGGCAACTCCATCGGCGGTGTTGTAGCCGATGCCGGTAACTTTAACTGGGGGAACGGTAAATTCCCATCTATTGCCGAACCCTCCGAATCTTACCACGGATTAAGTTACTGGAAAGAGTTTGGTGCCGGAACTCCTTCGGGCAACATAGCATTTGCCATAAAGGCAAGGGCACAGGGACTTAGGGACTGGGGGTGCTGCATCAGCCCTTTCAACTCCTTTTTGCTGCTGCAGGGTCTGGAGACCCTTGCTTTGAGGATGGACAGGATACTCTCCAACACCCGGCAGCTGGCAGAGTGGCTTTTGAACCACCCAAAAGTAGAGAGTGTCAACTATCCGGGTTTTAAAGAACATCCGGGATATGAGAATGGTAAGAGGTACCTGCAAAAAGGATTCGGAGGGGTTCTCTCCTTTGCTGTCAAAGGCAACAGAAAGCAGAGCGCAAAATTTGTAGAGTCATTGGAACTACTTAGCCACCTGGTTAACGTCGGGGACAACAAAACTCTTATCAGCCACTCAGCCTCTACAACCCATGCACAGCTTTCGGCAGAGGCATTAAAAGCAGCCGGAATCGGGGAAAATTCGCTGCGGATTTCAGTAGGGATAGAGCATCTGGACGACATCTGCACAGATTTGTCAAATGCATTCAAAACCATATAAGCGGCACAGTTGAGATATGGAAAAAAGAATATTCAATATAAAGGGTCCTTTTGAACTGGAAAACGGCCAAATCCTGGAATCACCCGAGATATGCTACCATATCTCCGGCAATACAACTCCTGGCAACAAGATCATCTGGATATGCCATGCCCTGACCGCCAATTCCGACCCATCGGAGTGGTGGCCGGGTCTGGTTGGTGATGGGAAGACAATTGACCCTGCAAAACATACAATAATTTGCGCAAACATGCCCGGATCGTGTTACGGCAGTACAGGACCCTCATCCATTGCCCCCGACGGCAAACCATACCTGATGAGATTCCCAGAGATCACAGTAAGGGATGTGGTCAAGATGCACAACTCGTTGAGGGAACACTTGGGGATAGATAGCATCTACCTTATGACCGGGGCCTCAATTGGTGGTTTCCAGGCTCTGGAGTGGAGTATAATCTATCCTGACATAGTGGAGAACCTGCTCCTGATCGCATGTAACGCTGCAGTTACTCCATGGGGGTGTGCATTCAACGAATCCCAAAGGATGGCCCTCAAAGCCGACCCCACATTTACCGCACAAAAGGATATTAACGGAGGGAAAGAGGGGCTCAAGGCAGCTCGCTCCATTGCACTATTGTCGTACAGGTCACAGGATGGGTACAACCAAACCCAGTCCGAGGTGGATTCCGACTTTCTTTTTGCAGCCAGGGCTTCATCTTACCAGCAATACCAAGGGCAAAAACTGGCAGAAAGGTTCGATGCCTACTCCTATTACACACTCACAAAATGCATTGACAGCCACAACTGTGGGAGGGGCAGGGGTGGTACGGCAAGTGCATTGGGTACTATAAAAGCGTCGACGGTTGTGGCCGGGATAGAGAGTGACCTTCTATTCCCGGCGGCAGAACAGGAATACCTGGCAAAACATATTCCAGGCGCCAGGTTCCGGTTGATCCGGTCGGCATATGGTCATGACGGCTTCCTTCTGGAATATGAACAAACCCAAACCATCATACACCAACACTTTAAACTTTAGACAATGCAAATATTGAAATTCGGCGGCACTTCGGTTGCCAACAGTCAAAACATATTGAAGGTAATATCCATTACAGCAAATGCAGCTCAAAAAGACAAAACGATTATGGTCTCTTCTGCAATTGCAGGATGTACGGACAACCTCATAAATGCAGCCGGACTTGCCTCCCAAAGGGACGGAGGCTACCGGGCCATAATCAATGATCTTGAAAAGGCCCACTACGCAATTATCAATGAAATAATTCCGATAGACTTCCGCAGCAAACCAACTGCCGATTGCAACACTCTTTTTTCACAATTGCTGGAGATCCTTCAGGGAATCCACCTGCTCGGAGAGCTCACCAGTTCTTCGCTTGACCTGGTAATGAGTTTTGGAGAATTGCTGAGCACTACAATAATTTCGGCTACTTTCAATGCAGAGGGGATAAACAATGTGCTCACCGACTCCCGCAAACTTGTTAAAACCTTCCGACATAACTCTGCAAATATTGTTGACACTCAAGCAACATATCTGAATATAAAAGAATACCTTTCTACAAACGGAGTAAGGCTCTATGTGGTCCCTGGATTCATTGCCAGCGATAAAAGCGGTAAAACAACCACCCTCGGCAGGGGAGGATCGGACTACACAGCCTCCTTGTTTGCGGCAGCATCCGAAGCAAGGGTTCTGGAAATATGGACCGATGTAAGTGGCATGATGACAGCCGATCCCAGGATAGTCCCCTCAGCAAAAACCATTGAGCACATCTCCTACAAAGAGGCTCTGGAGCTCTCCCATTTTGGGGCAAAAGTGGTTTACCCGCCAACGATCCAGCCGGCAGTCAAAAGAGGAATCCCGATTATTGTCAAAAACACATTCGACCCCGACGGAGCCTCCACTATAATAGAAAGTTCGCCTCCCTACAGCAGAGGCTCCATTCGTGGCATCTCAGGGAGCAAAAACATAGCACTCATCTCCCTGGAAGGGAGCGGGATGGTCGGGATTCCGGGGTATTCGGCAAGGTTCTTCACATCATTGGCCAACGCAAAGATAAACGTAGTACTAATTACCCAGGCATCTTCACTGCATACCATGTGTGTTGCAATCGAAGAAGGGGTTGCCCAAAAAGCAGGGGCTGCGGTAGATGCAGAGTTCGCTTACGAAATATCCCTTGGAAAGGTCAACCCTGTTGTGGTGGAGAAGGGATTTTCGATTGTCTCGCTTGTTGGCGACGACATGAAAAACCAGTCCGGTACCGGTGGAAAAATGTTCAAGGCTTTGGGCGATTCGGGTATCAATATTCGGGCAATTGCCCAGGGATCGTCCGAAAGGAATATATCCACAATCATCCATTCCAAAGACTATGAAGAGTCTGTGCGGGTTATACACAACAAATTCTTTGAAACCAAATCACCCCAAAAAGCCTATCTTTTTATTGCGGGCTACGGAACTGTTGGTAAAGAACTTGTGCAACTCATACATTCACGCAGGGACTCCCTGCTGTCCCAAAGGTCGGTCGACCTGGTGATCGCCGGTATTTGCAGCAGTTCGAAAATGGTTCTGGACCGCAAAGGTATCTCGCCGGAGAAGTCACAATCTCTCTACTCCAATGGCGAAGATGGCGACATTAACCAATTTGTAAGGGAGATCCTCCATGAACAGCCTGGAAAGACAATCTTTGTAGATTGCACAGCCAGCGGTAATGTGGCTTCCCTCTACCGGGAACTGCTGGACAACGGTGTTTCCATAGTAACCTGCAACAAGATTGCACCATCGTCTCCACTGACTGCATGGGACGCCCTCAAAGAGACAGCAAAATCCAAATCCCTCTCCCTCCTTTACGAAACCACAGCCGGGGCAGCCCTCCCCGTTATAGCAACCATAGACCGGCTCATCGAAAGCGGCGAAACAGTAACAGAGGTACAGGCAATCTTGTCTGGTACCCTCAACTACCTGTTCAGCAACTATGACGGCACCAAACCCTTTGGCATACTGTTGCGAGAGGCAAAAGAGCTTGGGTACACCGAACCCGACCCCTCGATAGACCTGAGCGGTGTGGATGTTTTGAGAAAATGTACCATCATTGCCAGGGAGTGCGGTTTTAAAGTGGAGCAAAAAGAGATTGAAAGCACACCCGCAGCACCCTCCGGCATATTTGAGGATGAATCCGGCGCATTCATTGAAAGAATCATGAAAGCAGAGGAGTATTATGCACAATTGTACAACGAGGCTTCCCGGCAAGGTAAAAAACTACGTTACACGGCTAAGATTACCCCATATAAGTGCTCCACCGGAGTTGAACAGCTCTCTCCCGACAACCCGCTATACCATGTTGTGGGAACCAACAACTCGGTCACAGTACGCACCAACAACTATCCGATGGGGATTACAATTACCGGAGCCGGGGCAGGTGCCCGGGTGACAGCAGGAGGAGTATTGAACGACATTTTAAAAGCATCATTATGAAAGTAGCAATAATCGGAGCCACCGGAATGGTGGGTTCAAAAATGAGGGAAGTACTGCAAGAACGCAACTTCCCGGTCTCTCAGCTTATACCGGCTGCCTCCGCCTCCTCTGCGGGCAAGAAAATCCCATGGAATGGTGGTTGGACCGAGGTGGTTACCATGGAAAAGGCTCTTGAGTCAAAACCCGACATTGCACTATTTTCGGCTGGTGCAAAGGTTTCGGGGGAATGGGCTCCCCGGTTTGCCTCTGCAGGATGCAGGGTCATTGACAACTCTTCCAGATGGAGGGAAGATCCCAATATAAAACTGGTTGTCCCACAGGTAAACGGAGAAATACTGACAGAAAAAGATATGATTGTGGCCAACCCCAACTGCTCAACCATACAGATGGTGACGGCACTCAACCTGCTGCACCAAAAATACCGTCTCAAAAGAATAGTGGTGAGCACGTACCAATCGGTTACAGGAAGCGGGATGAAGGGTTACACCCAGCTCACAGCCGAAAGGGACGGTATGGAGCCATCCAACAAGGCTTACCCTTGCCCCATAGACCTCAACCTGATCCCCCACATAGACAGCTTTACGGACAACGACTACACCAAGGAGGAGATGAAAATGGTTAACGAGACCCATAAGATATTTTCCGACTACACCATTGCAATCAGTGCAACCACCGTGAGGGTCCCTGTTACCGGAGGGCACAGCGAATCCGTTAATGCACAGTTCCACCAACAACCACAGTTCGAAGAGTTGTGCAACCTGATACGCGTTACCCCCGGGGTTGAGATGCTCTCCCTTTCTGATGATCCTCCCTACCCTACCCCACTTTTTGCACACGATAAAGATACTGTTTTTGTCGGGCGGGTACGAATGGACCTCTTTTGCAAAGATGCAGTGAATATGTGGATTGTTGCAGACAATCTGCGTAAAGGTGCAGCCACCAATGCTGTCGAGATAGCAGAACTCTTTGTGAAAAATTCTTAACTTTGTGCCGGACTTCAAAAAAACACCATGAACACATATACCGAAAAAGAGATCAGAACCCTCGAATGGAACGAGCATATCCGCAAAAGGCCCGGGATGTACATTGGCAAACTGGGTGACGGCTCTTCTCCTGACGATGGTATCTATGTGTTACTCAAAGAGGTGATGGATAATTCCGTGGACGAATACGCTATGGGGCATGGCAAAAGCATAATAATTTCAATCAAGGAGAGGAGTGTTACCGTAAGGGACCACGGGCGGGGCATCCCGCTCGGCTCCCTTGTAGATGTTGCCAGCCGCATGAACACCGGTGCCAAATACGACAGCAAGGCATTCAAGAAATCCGTCGGGCTCAACGGAGTGGGTATAAAAGCTGTAAACGCCCTGTCCAGCTCTTTTTACATCCAGTCTTTCCGCGATGGTGAGAGCCAATTTGCAAAGTTCAGCAAAGGGGAGCTGTTGGAAGAGGAGAGGGTACTGAGCACCGAAAAGAACGGAACGTTGGTTACTTTTGTTGCAGACGAGGAACTTTTTGGCAACTATGTCTTTAACATGGAGTTTATTGAGAGCATGCTGCGCAACTACTCCTACCTCAACACAGGGCTCTCCATTAGACTAAACGGCCAAGAGTTTATCTCCAAAAACGGATTGCTGGACCTTCTCAATGAATCCCTTGTAAAAGAACCGTTATACCCGCCAATACACCTCAAAGGTGACGATATCGAAATCGCCATTACTCATGGCAACGATTACGGAGAGGGAATATCATCATTTGTAAACGGGCAGTTTACCACACAAGGGGGTACCCATCTCTCTGCATTCCGTGAGGCTGTGGCAAAAACAATCAAGGACTTCTTCAAGAAGGATTTTGACCCCAGCGATGTGAGGCAGAGCATGATTGCTGCCGTAAGTATAAAAGTTCAGGAGCCTGTGTTCGAATCCCAGACCAAAACAAAACTGGGATCCAAGGAGGTCTCACCCGGAGGGGCCAGTATTCGCAATTTCATAGGGGAGTTCATCAAAGAACATCTGGACAACTACTTGCACCGCCACCCGGAAATTGCCGATGCAATGCAAAAGAAAATCCTGGATTCCGAAAAGGAGCGGAAAGCAATTTCTGGGATCCAGAAGCTGGCAAGGGAGAGGGCAAAGAAAGCGAGCCTTCACAATAAGAACCTGAGGGATTGCCGTATCCATTACACCGATAAAGACGAAAGATCGGTGGAGAGCACCCTCTTCATAACCGAAGGAGATTCTGCCAGCGGATCCATTACCAAAAGTCGTAATGTACTGTCTCAGGCGGTATTCTCACTCCGGGGAAAACCAAAAAACTCCTATGGACTCACCAAGAAGATTGTCTACGAGAACGAAGAGTTCAACCTGCTGCAAGCGGCACTCAACATAGAGGAGGACCTCGAAAACCTGCGTTACAACCAGATAGTGATTGCCACCGACGCCGACGTGGACGGAATGCACATCAGGCTGTTGCTGCTCACATTCTTCCTCCAGTTCTTCCCCGACCTCATCCGTCAGGGACACCTGTACATACTCCAGACACCCCTTTTCCGGGTGCGTAACAAAAAGGAAACCATATACTGTTACAGCCTCGAGGAGCGTGACAATGCTCTTAAAAAACTGGGAACCAACCCCGAAATCACCCGATTCAAAGGGTTGGGAGAGATTTCTCCCGACGAGTTCCGTTACTTCATAGGGGAAAACATAAGGTTGGAAAAGGTGCGTTTGGGCAATGACGACAACATTCCCGAACTCCTTGAGTTTTATATGGGCAAGAATACCATCGACAGGCAAAACTTCATCCGCTCCAACCTGCGCTCCAACCTGGTGGTAGAGGAGGCGATCTGATTTCGGGGTAATTTTGTCACCGGCATCTAAATTGGTCCTTACTCCCCTTTTTTTATTACTTTTGTGGCTGTTTTTAAAAGTAACAAAATGGAGTACAATTTTCTTGAGATCGAAAAGCACTGGCAAGAGTACTGGTCAAAAAACCAAACCTTTAAAGTAGAAACTGACAATTCAAAACCAAAGTTTTACGTACTGGACATGTTTCCATACCCCTCGGGAGCCGGATTACATGTCGGGCATCCCCTTGGTTACATAGCCAGTGACATCTACAGCAGGTACAAACGACTCAAGGGATTCAACGTACTACACCCCATGGGCTACGATGCGTTCGGTTTACCTGCCGAGCAGTATGCAATCCAGACAGGAACACACCCTGCCGAAACCACAGAGAAGAATATCAAACGCTACCGTGAACAGCTGGACCGAATAGGTTTTTCTTATGACTGGAACAGAGAGGTACGCACTTGCGAACCTGCGTATTACAAATGGACTCAATGGGCCTTCCTGGAGATGTTCGGGCACTGGTATAACAAAAGCACACAAAAAGCCGAGAAAATTGAGACCCTCAAAGCAATCTTCTCCAAGGAGGGTAACAAGAATATCAATGCTGCCTGCACCGAAACAACTATTTTTGATGCTCAGCAATGGAACTCCATGAAGGAAAAGGAGCAGGCCGATGTTCTGATGAATTACAGGATTGCATACCTGGGCGAAACTTCCGTTAACTGGTGCCCGGCACTGGGTACCGTATTGGCCAACGATGAGGTCAAGGAGGGAGTTTCCGTAAGGGGCGGTCATCCCGTGGAACAACGCAAAATGAAACAATGGCAGCTAAGAGTCTCTGCCTATGCCCAAAGATTGCTGGACGACATGGAGGAGCTGGAGTGGAGCGATTCCCTCAAGGAGATGCAAAAGAACTGGATTGGACGCTCCCAGGGAGCCGAGATGGTTTTCAGTGTTTCCAACGGAAGTGAAGATTTTGAACTGGAAATTTTCACAACTCGTGCAGACACTGTATTCGGCGCAACTTTCATGGTGCTTGCTCCCGAGAGTGAATGGGTAGAAAAACTCACCACCCCTGAGCACAAGGCTCAGGTAGAGGAGTACCTTACCGCTGCAAAAAAGAAGACCGAAAGGGAGAGGATGGCCGAAACCCGTAGCGTTACAGGAGTGTTCAGCGGTAGTTATGCAGTAAACCCTTTTACCGGTCAACAGATTCCTGTCTGGATTTCGGAATATGTGCTGGCAGGATACGGAACCGGAGCCATTATGGCAGTACCCGCCCATGACAGCCGTGACTACCTCTTTGCCAAACACTTTAGCCTCCCGATCATTCCTTTGATAGAGGGTTGTGATGTGTCTGTTGAGAGTTTTGATGCCAAAGAGGGAATCATGTGCAACTCCGGCTTCCTTAACGGGATGGCTGTATCGGAAGCAATACCCGCCGCCATAAATGAAGTTGAGAAAAGAGGCATCGGCAAAAGAAAGGTCAACTTCAGGTTACGCGATGCAATATTTTCCAGGCAAAGATATTGGGGAGAGCCCTTCCCTATCTGCTACAAAGATGGAGTTGCAACACCTATGGATTTGAATGACCTTCCACTGGAGCTACCGGAGGTTGACAAATTCCTCCCAACAGCAGAGGGTGAGCCACCATTGGCCAGGGCAAAAGATTGGACATACAAAGGCTACCCCTTGGAAAAAAGCACCATGCCTGGTTTTGCAGGAAGCAGTGCCTATTATCTGCGCTATATGGACCCATCCAATGATGGGGAGCTGGTATCCAAAGAGGCCAACGATTACTGGAAAAACGTGGACCTTTACATTGGAGGGACAGAACATGCCACAGGCCACCTCATCTACTCCCGTTTCTGGAACAAATTCCTCTATGACCTGGGGTATGTATGTGAGAAGGAGCCATTCAAAAAGCTCATCAACCAGGGAATGATACAGGGACGTTCCAACTTCGTGTACAGGATTAAAGGCTCCAACCGGTTTGTCTCATATGGTCTTAAAGAACAATACGATACTACCGAAATACATGTCGATGTAAATATAGTTCGCAACGACAGGCTGGATACCGAAGCATTCCGTAAATGGATGCCCGATTATTCCGATGCAGAGTTCATCCTTGAAAACGGGGAATACATATGCGGATGGGCAGTGGAAAAGATGAGCAAATCAATGTTCAATGTGGTTAACCCCGATACCATTTGCGACACATACGGAGCCGACACACTAAGGCTTTACGAAATGTTCCTGGGCCCTTTGGAACAGTCCAAGCCATGGGACACCAACGGCATAGACGGAGTGCACCGCTTCTTGAGAAGGTTTTGGAGATTGTTCCATAAAGAGAGGCAGTTTGAAGTCTCCAACGATAAGGCAACCCCCTCCGAACTCAAAGTACTTCACAAGCTTATAAAAAAAGTACAGGACGACATAGAAAACTTTTCATTCAACACAAGTGTGAGTGCATTTATGATTGCAGTCAACGACCTGTATGACCTAGGATGTACAAAGCGTGAAATACTTGAGCCGATGGTTATATTGCTCGCACCCTTTGCCCCCCATATGACCGAAGAGCTTTGGAATAAACTGGGCAATAAGGATTCTGTATCCAAAGCATCATTCCCGGACTATGTACATGAATTTACTGCAGAAGATATTTTTGAGTACCCGGTTTCGTTCAATGGAAAATTGAGGTTTAAACTCACACTCTCCACCTCACTCTCTGCCCAAGAGGTAGAGAAGGCTGCCAGGGAAAACGAAAACACCCAAAAATACCTTGCGGGGGCCTCCATTAAAAAGATAATTGTAGTACCAAAAAAGATAATCAATATAGTATGCTGACAAACCTGCGGGCATTCCAGGTAGATGCCTTTACCGAAATTGTCTTTGGAGGCAATCCGGCCGTAGTGGTAATGCTGGAAGCAAACCTGCCCGACCATACTCTCCTTAAGATTGCAAAGGAAAATGCAGTTTCGGAAACTGCATACCTGCTCCGTAAAGGAGAATCCTATCTGCTAAGGTGGTTTACCCCTGACATTGAAATGGATTTGTGCGGGCACGCCACCCTGGCCTCGGCACATGTATTGTTTGCAGAGTTGGGATATACCGGAGCTGCAATCGAGTTTGAAACCCTTTCGGGAGTGCTTACAGTGAGCCGGGACAACGAAGGGTACCTGCTGGATTTCCCGATACGCCCCGGCGAAAAGGCAACCCTGCCAATAGAGATTTACGACAGTCTGAGCATAAAACCGGCAGAGGTATACAAAGCCAGGGACTATATGCTGGTTTACAAAAGCGAAGAGGAGATCAGGAACATAGAGATCAACCGATCAATATTTGATGAAATCAACCTGGATCCGGGCGGGGTAATAATTACAGCCCCTGGGAAGGATTGCGACTTTGTATCCCGGTACTTCACACCCCAATCGACAATACTGGAAGACCCTGTAACCGGTTCGGCCCACTGCACGCTGGCCCCGTACTGGTGGGTCCGCACAGGGAAAAACACTATGTTTGCCCGGCAGCTCAGCCAACGGGGAGGAGCTATGCATTGCACCATGGCCGACGGCAGGATAATCCTCAAAGGTAATGCAGTAACATACAGTAAAGGAGAAATTTTCATCCCCACAACATAATGAACACACCCCTTTTCAAAACCATCAAGTCCTACGTCATCATGACAATAGGGCTTTTTATATTTGTCTTTAGCTGGACGGCATTTTTGATTCCAAACCAAATAGCAGGAGGCGGAGTGAGCGGGCTCGCATCTGTTATAAACTATGCTACCGGTTTTGAGGTGGCATACTCATACCTCATTATAAACAGCATATTGTTGCTGATTGGCTTTTTGGTCCTGGGAAAAGCATTTGGGTTCAAAACCATTTTCTGTATTGGAATGGCTACCCTTATGTTTGAATTTCTGCCGCTTATCCCATGGGTTTCGGACATTGAGGACAAACTTATCAATGCCCTCATAGGCGGCACCATGAGCGGAATAGGAATAGGCATGATTTTCATGCAGGGGGGGAGCACAGGCGGCACCGATATCATAGCACTGATAATTGCCAAATACCGGGAAACCTCTCCGGGAAGGGTATTCCTCTACTGTGACCTGATTATAATCGGTTCCATCTATTTTATCCCGGATAAAGAGCTTTCCGACGTTATTTACGGTTATATTGAGATGGTCTCCTTTTCATACGTAATAGACATGATCCTTACCGGCAACCGGCAGAGTGTCCAGGTTATGGTTTTTTCGGGCAAATATGACCAGATTGCAGACAGGGTGAACCAAGAGGTGCAGAGAGGTGTTACTGCTCTAACCTCCATGGGGTGGTACTCCAAAGCCGAGAGCAAAGTATTGGTGATTGTACTAAGGAAATCTCAATTGCCGGAGATTACGGCAATCATTAAAGATACCGACCGCAACGCATTCATGACAGTCTCTACTGTTACAAGTGTATACGGTCAAGGGTTTGACCAGATTAAAGCAGGAAAAATATCATGGAAGCGAAAACAAAAAGAGTCCTGACGGCAGTCAAGGAATACACAATCATAGCCTTTGGGCTTTTACTGTACACCTTGGGATGGGTGTTTTTCCTGATTCCCAATGGTTTGGTCGGAGGAGGAGTGACCGGCATTGCTGCAATCATCTACTACATAACAGGATTCCCGGTGAGCTACTCCTTTTTCCTGATAAACGGGGTACTGCTGGCTATAGCCCTTAAAATACTTGGCAAGGCATTCGGGCTCAAAACCGTCTTTGCCATTATAATCGGTACAATATTCCTTAAAATCCTGCCCGACGTAATCCCCTACGAAATCATAGCAGACATTGCCATTGGCAATGGCAAGATGCTCTCGGCAATCATGGGCGGGGCATTTGCCGGAGCCGGGATTGCAATTACCTTCACTCAGGGAGGCAGCTCAGGAGGCACCGACATTATAGCCCTGATGATCAATAAATACCGCAACATATCTCCCGGCCGCCTTATCTTGATGATGGATATTATAATTGTGGCAAGTTCACTCTTTATTCCCACACAGGAGAGCGTTGGGCACCGTGTTGCAATAGTCATATACGGCTATATACTTATCAGCGTCACAAGCTATACTGTAGACCTCGTGATTTCGGGTGCAAGGCAATCCATCCAAATGTTCATATTTTCCCGCAACCACGATGCCATTGCAGAAAAGATAACATCCATCGGGCGTGGAGTTACTGTCATTAACGCCATGGGCTGGTTCACAAAACAGGAGGGAAAGGTGCTTATGGTGATAGTAAGACGCACCGAGAGCAATTTTGTCTTTAAGGTTATACGCGAAATTGATAAAAATGCCTTTATTTCGGTCGGAAACGTAATGGGTGTTTATGGTCAGGGATTTGACACAATAAAAAAATAAATTGCCCCTCCCGGTCAAGAGCAAAAGCTTGTCACCCTTATTGGGTAACGGTTTCAGGCAATTTACAAGTAAATTTTTTTAACAGTAAAAAAATAAAAAAACTTTAAAAAAAGATAATTCTCTATTTAATAGCATTTTAGTTTGCAAAATATTTTAAATATTTATATTTTTGAAAACAACCAAACTAATTTCTATGGAAAATTATCTTTACTTAAAGGAGATCTTCAAAGGTATAGGATCCCTTGTGGCTGCCACCCTGGTCATCTCTATTCTCTTCATCTTTTTCTTTGTAAAATTCAAGGATTCCCTCTCATTTGAGGCAAAACACCAGCTAAAGTCAATTGGAGTAAGCTTTTTGTTTTTGCTTTTACTGGTTATCCTCAGGATGATTGTACCATGGTCTTTCAGTGAAACCAACAACCAACTATACATGTTACTCACATCGGGCTTGGTCGTACAACTATTCTTGCCTGTCCAAATATATTTGATGCAAAAAGTACACAGCTATTTAGCAACATTAAAATCCGTATTGTCATTGAATTTCACGGTACTTGCAACTAACATACTTTTACTTTTCTTTGCACTAAACCTGGATAACACAATAATTATTGCATTAAGACACCTTATACAGACTGCTGCTATTGCAGTTATCATATATCACCTCACGGCTATTTACAGAATATTCAAAGAGACAAATACAAACGGTACAAAGGAGCATTTTATTTTCCTGACCGACATTATGATTTTTTCACTCATCTCTGCAGTCATATTGGTTATGTTTGGCTCCATGTATATTGGAATCAGCGTATTCAAGGCAGAGGCCCTTAAACTTTTACTCTTAGCTGTCAACCTGGCACTTCTTGTTAAAATCCTCTATTATTCCGCTGCAAAATCAGAAGATGGAGAACTTAATTTTTCCAGGGCCAACCAATTTGACTTACAAGATTTAAAAAAAACAAATAGCCGTTTCGAAGAACTAAAAGAGAGGCTTCTGACCTACTTTGAGACCGAAAAACCATACCTGGACAGCAAATTGAACATCAAACAGGTTTCGGTTTACCTGTACTCCAACAAAACATATCTTTCACGTATGATCAATGAGAACTTTGACAGTAACTTCAGCCAGTTTGTGAACCAGCACAGGGTTGAGGAGGCTAAGAGGTTGTTTGCAGACGATACCAAACTTTCAATACAACAATTGTGCGATTTGTCCGGCTTTGGATCAACTGCCACATTCACCATGGCATTCAGGATCTTCACCGGCAAAACCCCGGCCGACTGGTGCCGCGAATACAAGATAAAATCTAAAAATGGAGGTGACAAGGAAAACATTTGATATGTTTTTTGCAAAAACAGCATACTTGTTTCAATGGAAAAGTAGAAAAAGGAGCATTATCAAACCAAAGGCGGTCTGCCCCTCAATTGCTATAATGGAACGATGCGATAAGGTTATGGCTGTGAAAAAGCTTTTCTTACATCAAAATCTTAAGATTTCGGTACTGGCACGTGAAGTTGGAACAAACAGGAGTTACCTCTCAGTTTCCATCAGGGAGGTAAAGTGCAAATCCTTCTCTCAATACATTAACCATTATCGGATCGAACACGCAAAATATTTAATGAGGGAGAAAAAAGAATACCCTCCGGTGATTCCGGAGGGTATTGATCCGATGGAAGAGATTGCGCTGGCATCTGGTTTCTCTTCGTCACGCACTTTCATTCGTCAATTCCGTTTGAAGGAAGGCACAACTCCTGCCCGCTACCGCAAGGCTGTACTAATGGGAGTCCGGTAAAAACCCCTCAATCTTTCCTGAGTTTGAACTCTACCGGGACAGAGATCTTTACCCGTACCGGTTTCCCGTTGATTGTAGCCGGTTTCCATTTGGGAGAAACCATGATAACACGCAGGGCCTCGGCATCGAGCAGATGGTGCACACTTTTGGTCACCTGTGCATCGGTTACCGTGCCGTCCCTTTCCACAACGAAGTCTACCACAACCCGGCCCTGGATACCCAGGTCAATTGCTTCCTGCGGGTAACGAAGGTAATGGTAAACCCAGTCATCCATAAACTTGCGCTCGTCTCCCTTCATGTAGGCGGCTCTTTGGTCGGTTTCTACTTGTGAGTATATCTCCTTCTCCCCGCTATTGTCGAACTCCTCTGCCAACACTGTTCTGGGAAGCATTTCATCCATATTGGCAACTGTGCGGGAAAGATTGAGCAGGTATTGTGTAAGGTGCTCCATTGTCCGGTAGTTCAGTTTATCAGGGGTATCTTTGACAGTATGGTAATCGCCGTGAAGCTTTGTTGTAAAGAGTGCTACAGGAATTCCAAGATTTGCAAACACCTGGTGGTCACTGGGAAAATAGTCCTTGGCGTGTATCTGGGGCAAAAACATAAGGGGCATATCTGCCACATCCCGTAAAACTGTCTCCAGTAGGGTATGAGGCAACACTGTATATACATCAATATCCTCTTTACCCGAGCCTCTTCCCACCATATCAAGGTTGATCATCAACGAAATTTTTTGTGTGTGGGCAAATGCCCTGTTGGCAAAATACCAAGAACCATTCATTCCTCTCTCTTCTGCACCAAAAGCCACAAAAATCACGGAACGGCGGAAGTTGAAGGACTCCGCTTTTACCAAACGGGCCAGCTCCAACAATACAGCCACCCCCGAAGCATTGTCGTCGGCTCCGCGGAAAATCTGCCTTTTTTCTTGGCCATTTACAACCAAGTCATTGTAACCCAAGTGGTCGTAGTGTGCACCTATCACAATGTACTCATCTTTTAGTTTGGGATCCCATCCTTCTATAATGGCCACCACGTTTTGGGAGCGCAAGGTATCGTTTCCGGCGGCAAGCAAAGAGAAATCCTGCCCCGGATGGGGGTAGAGCAACTCCAGACCATCATTTGCAAACACCTTTTCTATATAACGTGCTGCCTTGTATTCATGAATGGTTGCCGAGCCTCTCCCCATTAGTGAATCGGCTGTGAGCACCATAACATCCTTCCTCATTCTGGACACTGCCCCAGTTTGGGCAAATAGCCCTGTGGTACAAAGTACCGACAGAGCTATTGTCAATAAAAACCTTCTTTTCATATCTGTTTTTTAGGAGGTAAAACCTCCAGCCAGTAACCATCCGGGTCGTTTATGAAGTAAATTCCCATACCTGGGTTCTCATAACAAATACACCCCATCTTTTCGTGTTTGGAATGTGCCTGTTCAAAGTCGTCGGTGCGGAATGCCAGGTGGAACTCATTATCGCCCAAATTGTACGGCCTGTCCCAATCGCGAAGCCATGTGAGCTCCAGTTGGTGCTCCGAGGAGCCGTCCGACAAATAGACAATTACAAAAGAGCCGTCTTCCGGGGTAATCCTGCGCACCTCCTCCAGGCCGAGGGCTTCGCGATAAAACTCCATGCTCTTTGCAAGGTCCCTGACATTAATATTGTTGTGTATGAATCTGAATTTTGCCATTTAACTACTTTTTGTAAAAAGGAGGCCTGACAACCTCTGCTTTTAAAAGTTTGTCTCTTACTTTAATGAATATTTCGCTGCCGGCTTTCGCATATTCAGGTTTCACATAGGCCATTCCTACAGGTTTCTTAACAGCAGGGGCCATTGTTCCGGAGGTAACCACACCAATTTCCGTGCCGTTTGCATCACAAACCACATACCCATGGCGGGGAATTCCACGGTCTTTGAGCTCAAACCCGCACAGTTTTCGCGACACTCCATCAGCTTTTTGCTTGAGGTACAAATCCTTGTCAATAAAGTCACCTTTGGCATCACTGAATTTTGTAATCCATCCCAGTCCCGCCTCAATGGGAGAGGTGGTATCGTCAATATCGTTCCCGTAAAGGCAAAAGCCCATCTCTAAACGTAGTGTGTCACGAGCCCCCAGCCCTATTGGCCTGATATCGAAATCTGCACCCGCTTCGAACACAGCGTTCCAAAGTTTGTCGGCATCTTCGTTGGCCACATAAATCTCACACCCGCCGGAGCCTGTGTAACCAGTGATTGAAAATATGGCATCTTTGATCCCCGCAATTGTAACTTTTTTAAAGGTATAATACTCCATTGAAGTAATATCCTCTTCTACAATTTTTTGCATCGCCTTGATTGCAAGTGGCCCCTGAATTGCAAGCTGGCAAATCTCTTCCGATGCATTGTACAGCTCTTTCCCCGGGGTAATTCCAAACTTGGGGGCAAAAGCACATAAATGATCGTAGTCCTTTTGGGTATTGGATGCATTTACAACAAGCAGGTAGGTTTGTCCGTCCACACAATAAACCAGCAGGTCGTCAACTATGCCGCCTTTGCCATTGGGAAAACAGGAATATTGCACTTTCCCCGGGGTCAAAAGGGATACATCATTGGAGGTTGTGTATTGAAGGAACGAAAGGGCATTTGGACCTTTTACCCAAATTTCCCCCATGTGGGAAACATCAAACACCCCCACCTTTTCACGGACATGGTTGTGTTCTTCATTTATCCCGAAATACTCCACCGGCATATTGTATCCGGCAAAAGGTACCATTTTGGCACCAAGTTCAATGTGCTTTGCAGTAAATGCAGTAGTTTTCATATTGGATTTTTATTTTTTAGTTGTGTAAATTTTGCTTTATATCATAAACCCAAACATCATCAGGAGCATACCCTTGGTCCAACAGTTTGTACATTTGGTTGAATGCATGTGAGACCTTGTCGAAGGCACTCACGGAAACAGCCTCGAAACCGTTCCTGAAGCTAAACACCACAGGTGAATACCCCTTCTCTTTGAGAGCTTGTACCATCCTTGCAGAGTTTGAATAGTCCTTGAAGCTTCCCATGATAACGTGGAACCTTTTATCTGTAACAAGTTTTTTGGGCTGCTGTTCCAAAACCGCTGCAGAATCGGCTGCTGCTTTGGCAGAATCCAGGGTTGCCCTTTCAATGGAATCAGCGATACGCATCTGGGCTTCCATCCTCTGTTGCTCGTTTTTGAGGGCCTCGATATCTTCCGATGTTGCCATGCCAAGCTGCGATCTCACCCAATCGCATCCCGTAACTATCATTATGGCAATGATAATGGTTGTAAAAAATTTGGCCGTTCTCATAATTGGTTAGTGTTAAGGATTTTTGTATGTAGGCAAAAGTAACATTTTTAGTGTAAAGGAAAAAATAAATGTATATTTGGAGCCATTAAGGCAATGATCAATATTCTATTCATATCCCTGCAGCTTTTTACTGCACTGTGGCCTAGGGAGAGCGACACTTTGAAGATGCTTTTCCTTGGCGATGTTATGCAGCATGAATCACAACTTCAATCGGCCTATGACGGGAGCACCGGGAAAGGTGACCCCGACAGTTACGACTACTCCCCCTATTTCAAATACCTGAAGCCCTGGTTTTCCAAAGCAGATATCGTTGCAGCCAATATGGAAACGACATTCGCCCCACCCCCTTACAGCGGCTATCCTGTTTTTGCATCACCCTCATCCCTTGCAAAGGAGGCACACAGGGCGGGCATCAACCTCTTCTTTGCAGCCAACAACCACTCTGCCGACAAAGGTGCCCGCGGGCTCAAAGGCTCCCTGGAGTTGTTCCGGGAGATGGGTATACCTTTTACCGGTATTTATGAAAACAGCGAGGTTGCCCATCGGGAACATCCACTTATAATAGAAAAGGAAGGCTTCAAAATAGCCATATTGAACTACACTTATGGCACAAACGGGATCGAAGTACCTCATCCCTACATTGTAAAACAACTGGACAGCACCCTGGTCCGGAAAGAGCTCGAACGGGCACAACATCTCTCTCCCGACTGTATAATAGTTTCGGTCCATTGGGGCCAAGAGTACTCACTAGAGCCCTCTGCCTCCCAAAAAAAATGGGAAAACCTCTTTTACAGCAACGGAGCAGACCTGGTGATAGGCTCCCACCCACACGTGCCCCAAAAGGCAGTTGCCTACTCCGACTCCACCGGCAAAGTCAAAAGGATCACAGTCTATTCCCTGGGCAACGCCATATCCAACATGAGTGCCAAAAACACACGGGTGGGCATTATGCTGGAAGTAAACCTCATAAAGGAGCATTTCACAGGGAGCATATGGTTTGGAGAGCCTGTAGTGCATTATATTTGGACCAGCCGCCCCACAGCCACCGGAGGGTACTACACCATTTTACCAATGAAGCAGTACCTGGAAAACCCCCAACAATACCACATAAAAGGGGAAAAGCAACTTATAAAGAATTATTATAATTATTTCAAAAGCAATCAATGACAGACCGGATAATAGTGTTGGAAGAGATAGATCCCGTGGACATATACGGGGTCAACAACAAGATAATTGACAGATTGATTTCGTACTACCCAAAGATGAAAGTTGCCGCCAGAGGCTCCGAAATATTTCTCAGGGGAAGTGAAGAGGAGATACACAGTTTTGAATCAAAGATAGAGGCTTTGATCATGGTCAGGCGCAAAAAGCGACGGCTCAACGAAGACGACGTGGACAAGCTGTTTGAACACACGGTTTCACAAGAAATTCCCGAAGAGGATAGCAACGAAAACATCATAGTTTTCGGAAACGAGGGCAAAATTGTGAGGGCCCGCACCAAAAACCAAATCAAGCTTGTGGAGGCGTACGGTAAGAGCGACCTTGTATTTGCCCTGGGGCCGGCAGGGACCGGCAAAACTTACACAGCAATAGCCCTTGCAGTAAGGGCCCTTAAAAACCGGGAGGTGAAGAAACTGATCCTTACCCGCCCTGCTGTTGAGGCCGGGGAGAGGCTGGGATTCCTTCCAGGGGATATGAGGGAAAAATTGGACCCATACCTTCAACCCCTGTACGATGCCCTGAGGGATATGATACCGCCCAAAAGGCTTGCCGATCTCATGGAAGAGGGGATAATACAGATTGCACCATTGGCATTCATGCGAGGCCGTACCCTGGAAAGTGCTTTTGTGATTCTCGATGAGGCCCAAAACACAACCATGGGACAACTAAAGATGTTCCTCACACGAATGGGTAACAACTCTAAGTTTATTGTTACCGGCGATGCAACCCAGATTGACCTGCCCAAAAAGAGTGACTCTGGCTTGAAAAAGGGGATAGCACTTGTGGAAAATCTCAAAGGAGTATCGGTAATCAACTTTGACCGCGAAGATATTGTCCGGCATCCTCTTGTAAGTCAAATAGTAATGGCTTTTGAAAACGGAGAAGGCAAAGAATCCGGCCAATCTGTTGAATAGACTGGCCGTATTATCTTTATGACCTGCCAAGCAAGATCCCTCCCCTGCCTTGTAAAACTTTTCCATTGGAAATGGTATGTATGCCGTTTACAAGCACTTCGTTGATGCCCGGGCCAAACTGATGGGGAGATTCGAAGGTGGCTGCATCGGCAATCACCAGAGGGTCTATCACAACAATATCGGCAAAATAACCGGGGATTATAGAGCCTCTCTCCTTGAGCCTTAGTCTAGATGCCGGGAACGAAGTACATTTACGGATGGCATCTGAGAGTCCCATCAACTTTTCGTCCCTGCAATATTTTCCCAAAAAACGGGGGAATGTACCATATGACCTTGGATGGGGCATGGTTTGCCCCAGAGGTCCTACGGGAGAATAGACGCTGCCGTCCGAAGCAGGCATACCCAATCTGTGCGACAGGAATAACTTTACGTTTTCTTCGGTCATGGCAAAGCCAATTATACTGACGGAGACATTCTCCTCAACCAGCAGATCCCTTATGAATGGCCATGGATCCTTGCCGGTTATGGCGCAGCACTCCTCCACGTTCTTTCCTATGAATTGCTTGTTGGTCTCTTGTTTGCACGATGTAACCACAACATTTGCCGGACCACCAAGCCGCTGTATCCGTGAAAGGGCATACTCCCCGATTCTTGCAGATTCCTCTTTGTCCTTCAAACGGGCAATGATTTCGTCTCGTGTCCCCTCTCTTTTGTCCAGAGGAATAAATGACGACATCCCAGTCGAGAAAGCAGTGTAGGGGTAACGGTCAAAAGCAATATCAATCCCCTCTTCCTCTGCCTTTTCTATCATTTTGAGCAAAGCGGGAGCCTTGTGCCAGTTGGCAGCATTCTGTGCCTTAAGGTGTGATATCTGTAACCTTACTCCCGATTTACGGGCAATCTCTATGGCCTCTGCAACAGACTCCTCTACCCTGTCATCTTCGTTTCGCATATGGATGGCAAACAATCCGTCATATGAGGCAACCACCTTGCATAGCTCGGCTATCTCTTCGTTGGTGGCATAAGAACCGGGTGTGTATTCAAGCCCACAAGAGATTCCTGCCGAACCCTGTTCCATTTGGAGTGCCATGATTTTCTTCATTTGCTCCAACTGTTCTGGAGTGCACCTTATGTCGTTATCCCCTACCACAAATTGCCTTAACGAGCCCTGGCCGGTGTAGGTCCCGTAATTGATTCCTGTTTCCGAAGGAAGGGAGGAGTAAAAGCCGTCAAGGTCCTGGTGTCTCCTTCCGGGGAACGGGCTCTCCCCACAGTTGCCGCCAATATCGGTTGTAACCCCCTGCATTATACGGCTGTCGCCAAGAGGAGCGTCAATCAAATTTCCATCGGTATGGGTGTGGATGTCAATAAACCCGGGAGACACCACTTTTCCCCCGGCATCAATGATTTTGTCGGCACTCTCACCCAGTGAGGCCGCTATGGCAGAAATCCTGCCATTTTTTATACCCACCTCACCCGGGAACGGAGCACCCCCTTCGCCATTATAGATTACACCACCCTTGATAATGGTATCAAACCTGTTGTTTGCCCTGAGCATTTCACTCCCGGCAAATCCTAGCCCAATGGAAGCACCTGCAATTACAGAGCTCCTGATGAACTCCCTTCTGGAAATTTTTCCACTCATGATATTTAAGTTTAGTCTCTGGTTTTTATTCCTTTGCTTCTGTAAACCTTATACTCTCCATCCAATGCATACACAAGGTACCCCTCTATCGTAGTGTCACTTTCAATAATCTCAATAGCTTTTTCCAGCCCTACCACCATAAACCATGTGGCATATGCATCAGCAGTCATTGCATCTGGTGCAATAATCGTGGCACTAAGCAAATTATGCCTGACCGGATAACCGGTTGAAGGATCAATTGTATGTGAAAACACCTTGCCATCCTCTTCGTAGAATTTCCGGTAATTGCCCGAAGTCGCTAACCCGCCACCTGGAAGCAGGATAACATCCTGTATATCTGCGCCCTGAATAATATTACCTTCGACAGGTTTATCTATACCTACGCTCCACTCCTTACCTTCCCTGTTCTTACCTTTGCAGGCAATCTCACCTCCGACTTCTACCAAGTAGTTGGCAATCCCCAGCCTGTCAAACTCCTGTGCTATTACATCAGAAGTATACCCTTGCGCTATGGCGTTAAAATTCATTGACATTCCAGGGACTTCAAAAACGAACCGGTTGCCCTCCAGTCTGATTTTATCCATTCCGGTAAGAGCTAGAGCAGAGTCAATTTTCCCGCTTGTAACCGTCTCCTTTTTACCGAACCCAAAGCCCCAGATATTAAAGAGGGGTGATGCCGATACATCAAAAGCACCCCCACTCAGCCCATGAACCATGACGGACCTGTTGAATACATTGATCAACAAAGAGTCCGCCTCTACATCCTCGCCCCTGTTCACCGCCGATATTATCGAATTGGGATTGTAAACGCTGAGTGAGCTGTCTATCCGGTTTAAAATAAGGGCAACGAGCGAGTCTAACGGATAACCGGCATCATCGGAATAGACCACATGGTATGTGGTACCCTGGGTGAAACCATCTGTTGTAAGGTAATTCACCCTATCACAGCTACTGATGGAAACAGCTGACACAGTCATTACAATGACAAAAATGCAGAAAGAATTGGAAATATTTTTCATGGAACGCTTTTGGCACAAATTTAGAATAAAAAAACATATCTTTGTTTTTTAAATCCGACCTCAATACCAAAATGAGAAAGCACACAATTTTCACAACACTCCTTATCCTGACAATTACCGCATTTGCCTCCTCCTGTAAAAAGGACAAAGATGCAGACAGCGGCAACTACATGACAGGCTCAATCAGTTTTTACGTACCAAACTATCTTATAGCATCACAAGAGGTAGAATTGAATGCAACCGGGATTACAAGCCCGACAACCGGACTTCTCTACACATGGACCGCCACTGGTTTTGCCCCCGACTCCCTTACAGGTCAGAGTGCAACAATCACAGCTCCCTCTGCATTTGGCGAGTACACTCTGTTTGTAACAGTCACCCATGACGACTACAGCACAGTCAGTACCAGCCGCAAAGTTGTCGTGATCAACCCTTCGGACGAGGGTTCCTTCTCCGGCACCATGCCTGGTCAAAATACAATTACCGACTCCAGGGACGGACGGGTTTATCCCTACAGGAAAATCGGCAACCTCGACTGGTTTGCATCCAACCTCAAATGGAATGGAGCCGGCAAACAATACGACAGTGTCAGGGCCCTCAACGAAATTTACGGCACACTATATACATGGATGGAGGCCACCGGCGGAGCAACGGCCACTGGTCTCGGATCAGGTCCTCAAGGAATATGCCCCGATGGCTGGAGGATTCCCACAAGAGAGGATTGGGAGGATTTGGCCCTTGCAATCAATGGATCTCCGCTTTCTTTCGAAAACGAATGGAAGGGATTAGGTCAAAAAGCAGCAGCAAATGCCATGCTCAACGGAAAGTCGGTATGGAAATACAGTCCGGAAAACACCAAAACCAACAATGCCGGGTGGAATGCCCTTCCGGCAGGCAGTTCGTCCAATTATTATAAGAGCTTTGCCAATATAACCGAATTTGGTTTTTGGTGGAGTGCTTCACTCAAGGACAACAACAATGGTGAGTATCGTTTTATCCATTTCAACAGCTCCAACTTCCCTTACAACTATGCAGGCAAGGATTTCTTTGCTGCATCTGTAAGGTGTGTCCGAATTGCACAGTAACAGTTTAACAACTTAATATATTAAGAGTATGAAACTTTCCAAAGGTATCATAACCCTGCTTGTTATAGCAGGTATTGCGCTTGTAGCATTTATGTGGGTAAAAAACAGCTACAATAAAATGGTGCTCCAGGAGGAGCAGGTTACCACCGCATGGGCACAGGTAGAGAACGTTTATCAAAGGAGGGCCGACCTTATTCCCAACCTTGTGGCTACTGTAAAAGGTTACGCCTCACATGAGAGCAAAACCCTGGAGGCAGTAGTGAACGCGAGGGCAAAAGCAACCCAGACAACCATAGACCCTACCAATATGACTGCCGAAACCATGGCCCGGTTCCAAAGTGCACAGGGCGAGCTTTCACAAGCGTTATCCCGCCTGATGGTTGTGGTTGAGCAATACCCTGACCTCAAGGCAAACCAAAACTTCCTTGAGCTTCAGGCTCAACTGGAGGGTACCGAAAACCGTATAACCGTCGAACGTCAAAAATTCAACGAAACAGCACGTCTGTACAACACCACAATACGCCAGTTCCCCAAAAACATCTTTGCGGGAATGTTCGGATTCGAAAGAAAAGCCTACTTCGAAGCTAACGAAGGTGCCCAAAATGCACCTGTTGTAGAGTTTTAGCCGTGGGCAGCAAAAAATTCCTGACTGACGATGAGAAGGCACAGGTTGTAAAAGCCATCGAAGGTGCCGAGCTCAACACTTCGGGCGAAATCAGGGTACATATCGAGTCCTCTTGCCCGGGGGATCCTGTTGGAAGGGCAATCACAGTGTTCAACCAACTAAAGATGCACCGCACAAAAGAGAGGAACGCAGTGCTCATATACATAGCATGGAAATCCCATAAATTTGCCATCATTGGCGATAACGGCATCAATGAAAAGGTTCCCGAAGGTTTTTGGGATACCGAGAAGGAGATCCTGCTTCAACACCTCAAAGAGAATCGTGCAGCCGATGGTTTGATTGCCGTAATTGAAATGGCAGGCGAAAATCTCAAGAAATATTTTGCTTACCAGTCTGACGACGTAAACGAACAGAGTAATGAAATCTCTTTTGGCGAATAGAATTATACCCTGGGTACTTTTTTTCTTTGCAGCACCTTTGCTCTCTTTTTCCCAGGTACCCGGGAAACCGGTACCTGCAAGACTGGTCAACGACCTTGCAGCAGTATTTGATGCCGGGCAAGTTCAGGCACTCGAATCCAGGCTCGTATCGTTCAACGACTCTACATCCAACCAGGTTGTGATTGTTACTTTGCCAAAGCTGGATAACGCAGCTTCGGCAACAGCATTCGAGATCGGCCAAAAATGGGGAGTGGGCGACGACAAATTCAACAATGGAATTGTCATACTTGTAAAACCCAAACGAGGCAACGAACGTGGCGAAGCCTTCATAGCAACCGGCTACGGTTTGGAAGGAGCCCTCCCCGATGCAATCTGCAAACGGATTGTGGAGAACGAAATGATCCCTCACTTTAAACTGGACGATTATTTCGGAGGTATCAACGCTGCACTGGATATAATTCTGCCGATAGCAGCCGGAGAATACAGCTACAAACAGTACAACGATAGTGAAAATGCAGGTGCAGTTGCAGGTGCAGTCATTGTTGCTCTGTTTGTTGCCATATTTGTGATAGTCGCTGCCTTAAGCAACAGAGGGGGCGGCACCCATATTGGCGGTGGTGGCCGTAAAGGCCCGAGTGCTCTTGACCTGCTTATCCTTGGCTCTATGCTCTCTTCGGGAGGGAGGGGCCGTTCTTCGGGTGGCTTCGGAAGCGGTGGTGGATTCGGAGGTGGTGGATTCGGAGGTTTTGGAGGCGGAGGCTTTGGCGGAGGGGGCGCAGGCGGCAGCTGGTAACCCCCCGTCCAAAACAACACTATTCAATATCCCAAACTCCTGCTGCACTTTCCAGTGCAACCAAAGCCTGTGATTTATCATAAATTGCGGAGTAGAATGATGCCAATATTTCGTCATAACTCCTTTGGGCATCCAAAACTTCGATCAAATGAATCTCACCTCTGTAATATTCGCCCCTCTTTTGGTCTAATGCATCTTTTGCACTCTTCACCAAACCGGCCTTGAACAAATTTAATTTTTTAGTTGTATGGTTAAAGTTGTTGAACGCTTGTATGAGCTCGTTCCGTACTTGGTTTTGTGCTGCAATATAACGTAGTTCGGATTGTTTCAATTCACTCTGGGCCGCTGATATCCCTCCTTTGTTGCGGTTGAACAAAGGAATCGGGAACGAGACTCCAACCTCGAAACCTCCAAACTTGGGTGCAGGAGCCAACTCATTCCTCACCTCTGCATTGATCCCGTATCCGAGGAATATATCGAATTCCGGTATCCGCTCAACTTTTGCAGCTTTGAGCAGGTATTTGGATACATCCGTCTCTTTCCGTGCCGCAACAATGTCGGACCGGTTTTCCAGAGCTTTACCCATAAGGGTTTCCAGGTTGTAAGCCTTGTCGTTGAAAATATTCCTCTTTTCTGGTATGAATAACGTATCTGACACATTTACTCCGCACAGTCCGGTGATCGAAATGTACAGATTTTTGAGTTCGTTGCCCATGTCAAGGATTTCGGAGTACAAGATACCTGTCTCAACGCGATTTTGAAGTATATCCAGATCCCGGTTGTATTCGGCACCTCTCGACAAGCTGTCAGATTCCATAAGTGCCAGTTGGTCATTGTAGCTCTCTTTCTTGATTTGATAAAGCTGCCTCATCTTGACAACCTCCAGCCATAAATTCACGGCATCCTGTCTCAACACCCTCAGGTAGTCGGTAAGCAAAGCAGATGTCAGCTCCTTTTCACTCTTGGCAATGTTTATGGCAGCTGGTCTCCTGCCGGGAGAAAAAGTTTGTGATACCTCAGCAAATGCACCTTGACCCATTTGCATGCTTTTGAGTTCGTTGTTGTAATATGAGAGCCCCAAGGATGGATTATTGAATACCGACGCCGAAATTATTTGGGCATCTGCAATATCCATATTCAGCTTTTCTGCCACGTATTCCAGGTTACTGGTTTGGATTTTGGATAAAAACTCATTGAGAGTCAGGTTTAAATGGACTTGGCCATTTAGCGGCATTGCAACTAATATCAGGATTGCAGCCAATAGGTAGGTAAGCTTTTTCATCTATGTTACAGTTAATGTTTCCGTAAAACTTTATATTTGACATTAATCAACGCCATTTCCTACCCTCTTGTTCAATAAAAATGGCTTATCAACCATTTTTCATATCTATCACAACAATTTCGGAAACAGTACCTATCCTGAATTTTGGCCCCCACAATCCAATTCCCGATGTAACAAAATAATGAGTATTTCCCTTTCGACCATAACCATAAGCAATCTCATACATGGCATTTACAATGAGGTTGCCGGGCCAAAACTGACCATTATGGGTATGACCAGACAACTGAAGGTCAACTCCATTGTGTTGGGCCTCCTCCAATCCAAACGGCTGATGATCGAGTAATACAACCGGAAGTTTATGGTCGACACCTTCCATGAGTTGGTCCAAGGGCAGTCTGTTGCGATTGGTCCGGTCGTCCCTTCCCACTATCTGGACTCCGCCTGCAGCCATGGCAACGGAATCTACCAACAAGTTGATACCCGATGAGCGTATATAATTGTAAATCTTCTCCCTTTCGCCTCCGTAAAACTCATGATTCCCACTTATTGCATAAACCCCGTATCGGGATTTGATTCGTTTGAACCTCTCCGAGATATCCCACTCTTCCAACGGCTTGAGATTCCTGTCGGCAATATCCCCGGCAATGAGTACCAGGTCGGGCTCCTCTTTATTGATCATTGTCACATACTTGTCAAGGTGCTCTCCGTTAATGTAGGAGCTAAGGTGTATGTCGCTAATCAAAACTATCCTTAAAGCGTTTTCTTGCAGGGGTTTTTCAATGTTAATTTCCAATCGGGTAACCTGCGGGTTGTTGAATTTGTAATAACCATGAACCAAAAGGGAGCTAACAGCCAATACAACCGCAGCCCCGGTCAATCTTGCAGCAACAATGGGATTAGTGGTGACTGCCAATGGGAAAAAGCCTGTGAAATGGTTGGTTATCCTTAATAGATCTATCACAAGGGCAAACATTGCCAGGTAGATAACTGCTGTAAGCCAGGTAAAGCCCACCTCCGAAAGGAGCAGGGAGAGGGAAGGCGAAAAAACATCACCTTTGTACATCCTCAGGAAAAAAACCGAAGTCATTCCCCAAAATGCAACAGTGTAAAGGATCCTGACAATAAATGAGGGTGGCATTAGCTGCCATCCTCTCAAAAAAACATAACTATTGATTGATAATGTTACCCCCAGTACTATTATAAAAAACATATACTTCATTTATGTGAATCAATAAAACACTTATCTTTACACTTTGTTTAACCGCCAAAACAGCAATGGAACAAAGGACAAAGATAGCCAAAAAGGTCACAGTGGCAGGGTTTTTCATAAACCTGCTGCTATCGGCAGCAAAGCTGGTAGCAGGTATACTTGGCAACAGCTCGGCCATGGTTGCAGATGCAGTCCATTCGGTTTCGGATTTTGCCACCGATGTTGTTGTCCTGGCATTTGTGAATGTTTCGGGAAAGGAGAGTGACGAATCCCACCATTACGGACACGGTAAATTCGAGACTTTTGCAACGCTGATTATTTCGCTTGTTTTGGTTGGTGTTGCCGCCGGGATCCTGATAAACGGCGCCAGACACATATTGATGGCCCTCCGTGGAGGACCTATTGCACAACCCGGAATGATAGCCTTTTGGGCGGCTATAGTATCCATAGTTTCCAAAGAGTTGCTGTTCCGCTATACAATCAGGGAAGGTAAGAAAATAAACAGTGACGTTGTGATTGCCAACGGGTGGCACCACCGATCCGATGCCCTCTCATCTTTAGGTACTGCTTTGGGAATTTCGGGAGCAATTTTTTTAGGCGACAACTGGCGCATCTTGGACCCCATAGCCGGAGTGATCGTGAGCATTTTCATATTCAAAGTTGCATACCAGCTGGCAATGCCAAGCATCAAAGAACTTCTGGAATCCTCGCTGCCCTCCGAAGTCGTTGAACAAATAGAAGATATACTCACCAGCCACTCCGATATACAACTGTACCATCACCTAAGGACACGAAAGATTGGCAATGTTTATGCAATCGATGTTCATATAAAACTGGACCGCAACATCACATTTGTGAGGTCACACGATATTGCATCCGAAATAGAAGTGGAAATTCGTAGCAGATTTGGAAAGGGAACCCAGATTATCATACATACCGAACCGTACTGACAATTCCGGATTCCCCTTTTCTGCCGGAAAATTACAACAACCCCGAAAAGAAGTCGTTACCCTTGTCATCAACCAGGATGAATGCAGGGAAGTTCTCCACATCAATTTTCCAGATTGCCTCCATTCCAAGCTCGGGATACTCCAGCAGTTCTACCTTTTTGATGTTTTCCTGCGCCAGGATTGCAGCCGGCCCTCCTATGCTTCCCAGGTAAAAGCCTCCGTACTGTTTGCATGAGTCGGTAACCTGTTTGCTCCGGTTACCCTTGGCAATCATGATCATGCTGCCTCCATGGCTCTGCAAGAGATTTACATATGAATCCATCCTTCCTGCAGTGGTGGGTCCGAAAGAGCCACTGGCAAAACCAGCCGGTGTTTTGGCCGGACCTGCATAATAGATGGGATGATCCTTTACGTACTGAGGAAGCCCCTCACCCGAATCAATCTTCTCCTTTAGCTTTGCATGGGCAATATCCCTGGCTACAACGATTGTTCCGCTTAACAGCAGGAATGTAGAAACCGGATATTTGGAGAGATCGGCAAGGATCTCTTTCATTGGACGGTTGAGGTCAATCTTCACACCACCTTTGTGGGTTGCCCCGGCCACACGGTATTTTTCGGGAATCAACCTTGCCGGGTTTGAATCCAAGGTCTCCAGCCAGATTCCCTCCTTGTTTATCTTTGCCTTCACATTACGGTCGGCACTACAGGAGACACCCATCCCTACAGGACAGCTTGCACCATGCCTTGGCAACCTTATTACACGAATATCATGTGCATAATATTTACCCCCAAACTGAGCCCCAATGCCCAGGGAGTTGGCAGCCTTAAGCAATTTAGCCTCCATCTCAAGGTCCCGGAAGGCATGTCCCGCTTCGCTCCCCATTTTGGGAAGCTCGTCCAGGTATTTTGCAGAGGCCAGTTTTACCGTTTTCATGCATTGTTCTGCAGAGGTTCCGCCTATCACAAATGCAATGTGATAGGGAGGGCAGGCCGATGTTCCCAGCAGCTTCATTTTCTCTACCAGGTATTTTTCCAAAGTTGCAGGATTTAGCAACGCTTTGGTCTCCTGGAATAAAAAGCTTTTGTTTGCGCTGCCGCCGCCCTTGGCAACAAACAAGAACTTGTATTCATCTCCCTCAGTGGAGTAAATGTCAATTTGAGCAGGCAAGTTGTTGCCGGAATTCTTCTCGGTGTACATATCCAGAGGGATAGTCTGCGAATACCTCAGGTTGTCGTTTGTATAGGTATCAAAGACCCCATGGCTCAATGCCTCCTCGTCATTTGCCCCTGTCCAGACCCTCTCTCCTTTTTTGGCAACAATCGTTGCCGTACCGGTGTCCTGGCAAAAAGGCAAAACACCCTTGGATGATATATCGGCGTTAAGAAGCATGGTGATAGCAACAGCCCTGTCGTTCACACTTGCCTCCGGATCGTTGAGTATCTTTGCAACCATGTCGTTATGTTCCGGCCTTAACATAAAGGCAATATCATGCATAGCCTGCTTTGCCAAAAGCCTCAGCCCCTCCGGATCCACTTTTACAATCTCCCTGCCGTCAAACTCGGTTACGGTAACGTAATCTTTTGTCAGCAGATGATACTCGGTCTTCTCCTTTCCCAGCGGGAACATCTCTTGAAATTTAAATTCCATCTCACAAAATTGTTTAAAAAATTATCTAATTTGATGCCGAAGAGTTGTTCAGCAAAAATTCCTTCATGAAGTCGTTTAGGCCACCATCAAGTACCTCCTGGGTGTCTGTAGTTTCATAACCGGTTCTGTTGTCTTTGACCATTTTATAGGGGTGCAGCACATAGCTCCTTATTTGGGAACCCCACTCTATTTTCAATTTCTTCCCCTCCAGCTCGGCCTCTTTTTCCCTGCGTTTGCGAAGCTCCAGTTCGTAAAGGTGCGACTTTAATATCCTCAGAGCGTTTTGCCTGTTGTCCAACTGTGAACGGGTCTCGGTGTTATCCACGACTATCCCCGAAGGAAGGTGCCTGACCCTTACCCCTGTCTCTACCTTATTCACGTTTTGCCCCCCTGCACCTCCCGACCGGAAGGTATCCCACTCCAGGTCTCCCGGATTGATCTCAATGTTGATGGTGTCATCCACGGCAGGGTAAACGAATACCGATGAGAAAGTTGTCTGTCTCTTTCCCTGGGCATTGAAAGGTGAGATCCTGACCAAACGGTGGACCCCGCTCTCTGTTTTAAGATAGCCGTATGCAAAATCCCCTTCGAATTCTATTGTGACAGACTTTATTCCGGCCTCTTCTCCTTCTATCATGTCGTAGATATGGACCTTGTATCCATTCCTTTCGCCCCAACGAACATACATTCGCATGAGCATTGAAGACCAGTCGTTGCTTTCGGTACCTCCTGCACCGGAGTTGATTTTGAGTATGGCACCGAGGTTGTCCCCTTCGTTACCAAGCATGCTCTTCACCTCCAAATCCTCTACTTTACCCAGCAATGCTCTATAATGCTCATCGACCTCTTTTTCGAGGGAAGGATCCTCCTTGTAAAAGTCCGACAGCACAACCAGGTCCTCTGCCATAGACTCCAGCTCAGAATAGCTTTTAACCCAAGCCTTTACCGAAGACAACCCTTTGAGATACTGCTCTGCCTCTGCAGGATTATTCCAGAAACCTGCCTCGAGGCTTCGTTTTTCCCCTTCTTTTAATTGTTCTTTTTTGTTAGCGATGTCAAAGAGACCTCCCCAGCGCCAAAATCCGCTGACGGATCTCTTTTCCCAGATCCAGTGAATACATTTATTTCAAATTTAAATTCTATTATTCCTCTACAAAGTTAGCCACTATTTTGTTCACCACACCCACAGAATGCTCATAGCCGAACCCTCTGGAGAGTGCAAATCGTATAAGACTGGCTCTCAGCTTACAACTCTCTGTTGCTTTTTTCATACTCTTTAACTTGGTCATCAAAATCAATTCCAGTCTATCAGCCTCACCTTCGGATGGTATCTCATTTAGCGATTCTTTGATGATATCATCCGCTACACCTTTGCCTTTTAGTGTCCATGCAATCTTTTTTGCACCCCATCCGCTAAGACGGGTTTTATCCCTTACAAAGGCCCTGGCAAAACGCAAATCATCAACGAAGCCGTCTTTTGCAAGGGATTTAGATATCAAATGCATTTGTTCCGGGTCAAGGTTGTACTTGCTGAGCCGTTTTTGGATATCACCGGTACAATACTCCCTGCGGGAGCATAGCTTTTGCATGGCCGACAAGGCGGCTTTGAATATCACCTCATCCCCCGCCATTGTTACTCTGCTATGAGTTCATCCAAAAATTTTTCGAACTCCATCTTGTATTTTTGGAAATGCACACCAGTTCCGGGTCCTGAGAAACCCGAGTGGATTTTCCTTACTGCCCCTTTTTTATCGATGATTATTGTGGTTGGGAATGCTTTGAAGTTTTCAAGCTCCGGCAGAGCTTCTCCTACCTTTGCCGGTGTTTGGGATGTAACCAGCACATCATACGGAATCCCGGCAACAGAGGCTAGCTTACCTGCTGCCTTTTTTGCCTCTTCAAAACTGTCAGCCCGCTCAAAAGCCAAAGCAATCACCTCCAGACCAGGGGAGTACTTTTCATAAACCGCCGAAAGATATTCGCTTTCGTCCAGGCAATTCGGGCACCATGAGCCACTGATCTGCACAATAGTAACTTTATCCTTGAATTTTTGGTCCGACAGCGAAACCATCTCACCATTGAGGTTTGGAAAGGAAAACCCTAACGATTTATAGCCCTTTTTCATTCCTGTAACCGAATATGCATCCGGCAGCTCCAGACTGTCGGCACGGAATCCCCACCCTGTCTCTTCACCGTCGAATCCACTGTACATTTTAAGTTTCCTTAGGTTCTCCCCGTCTGTGGTGGCTGTGAAGAATCTGACAAAACCACCATCGAAACTAGACATCATGATGGTTCCCTCCTTGTCAAGAACACCTTCGAAATATCTGTAGTCTCCGGTAGGTGTAAGGAACGAACCGGTAATCATACTGTCGCTTTCGTTAAACTCACCTATCAGCCTTTTTTCGCCAATTATTACAAGCCAACGGCCATGGGCCTTACCGGATGAGATATGCAAGGAGTCAAAACGGCCGACAACCCCTTTTTGTGCTTCGAACGGCATTGTATAAGAGCTTCGTATGAACTCCCCGGCCAATTTTCCCTCCGAACGGGCAAGCCTGAAGGAAGATCCGAACAAAGGCATCTCAATGAATACCGAGTCGTCTGTAACCTCTATCTCATCAACTTTGTACACATGGTCACCGGTGTAAATTTCCATTAACAGAGCGGTATCGGCTCCGGTAAACCTAAAATTGAAAGGAATTCCGGCAGAGCTTTTGGTCAAAAGCGTGCCCCTCCAAATATCTCCTGTAAGGGCATCCTTGTCACTGCTGCATGAGAGCAACAAGAGAACGGTTACTGCAAATAAAAGATGTTTTTTCATAAGTTTGGTTTATTTGTTTTGTCACTGCTGAGCATCCCGCAGGCAGCCATAATGTCTTCGCCCCGGGAGGCCCTTATGGTAGTCATTATTCCGGAGTTGTTGAGCCTGTCACGGAACATCACCATGATTGCATCAGGCGAAGGTTTCAGCGGAAAATCAGGAATTTGGTGAAACCGTATCAGGTTGACCCTGCACTCCAGTCCTTTCAGCATCCTGGCAAGAGCATCGGCCTCCTTTTTGGAATCGTTCCACCCGGAAAACATTATATATTCGAAACTAACCCTCCTCTGCCCCGAAAAATCAAATTTTTTGATCATCTCCACGGTTTCTGAGATTGGCCAAGCCTTTTGCACAGGCATCATCTCTTCCCTTTGCCTGTCAAACGGATTATGAAGGGAGATGGCAAGATGGCAACGGGAATTCTCAAGAAAATCGACCAAGTGCTTGTGCACCCCTATTGTAGAGACAGTTATTCGTTTGGGGCTCCACCCGAACCCCCAGTCCGAGGTAAGTATCAGGGTACTTTTGATTACCTCCGTGTAGTTGTCCAATGGCTCACCCATTCCCATGAAAACAATGTTGGTGAGCGAGTCGCTCTCGGCAACATTGAGGATTTGTGAAATTATCTCTCCTGCACTCAGGTTTCCCTTGAATCCCATCCTGCCGGTCATGCAAAATTCACATCCCATTTTGCAGCCTGCCTGGGAAGAAATGCATAGGGTTGCCCTCTCGGCATCGGGAATCATCACAGCCTCAATATCGGTCCCGCACAGCGAAGGGAAAAGGTATTTGACAGTTCCGTCCAAAGAAGTTGTGGTATGTGACGGGGCAAAACCACCCACTTCGTAATCCCTGGAAAGCAACTCCCGGCTCTCCTTGGAGAGATTGGACATTTGCTCAACCGAAGATACTTTTTTTACATACAGCCAGTGAGCCAACTGTTTTGCCGTAAACGACGGAAGTGACAGATCCTTTGTTATTTGCTGTAATTCTTCCAGGGTAAGACCCAGTAACCATTTTTTCATAGGGCAAAGTTAGAGAAAATAAAAATCATTTGTTATTTTTGCATGAATTTAAAACTTTAAATATTATGGCAAAGGAGAGTGAAGAAGTTAAACAAAGTGCCGGAATAAGCCCGGAAAAGCTAAAGGCCCTTCAGGCTACTTTAGACAAAATCGAGAAAGATTACGGCAAAGGCACTGTGATGAAGATGGGAGAGCAGCCAAAATGGGAGGTTTCAACAATTCCTTCGGGTTCCATTACGTTGGACTATGCACTTGGCATCGGCGGGTATCCGAGAGGCCGTGTGGTAGAGATTTACGGACCGGAATCCAGTGGTAAGACAACACTTGCGATACACGCTATAGCCGAAGCCCAAAAAAAGGGCGGGGTTGCAGCAATAATTGATGCCGAGCACGCTTTTGACAGGACATATGCAAAAAAACTGGGAGTAGATGTAGACACACTGCTCATCTCCCAACCCGACAACGGCGAGCAGGCACTGGAAATCACCGATGCCCTTATCCGTAGTGGTGCAATTGACGTCATTGTGATTGACTCTGTTGCTGCCCTGACCCCAAAGGCCGAGATCGAAGGAGAGATGGGGGATTCCAAAATGGGGCTGCAGGCAAGGCTCATGAGCCAGGCTCTCAGGAAACTGACAGCCAACATCAGCAGGACCAATACATGCTGTATATTTATCAACCAGCTAAGGGACAAGATCGGTGTAATGTTCGGGAATCCCGAGACTACCACAGGAGGTAACGCACTCAAGTTTTACTCCTCGGTGCGTGTAGACGTGCGCCGAATCACCCAACTCAAAGATGGCGAGGAGGCAACAGGCAACAGGGTGAGGGTAAAGATTGTGAAAAACAAACTGGCTCCCCCTTTCCGCAAAGCCGAGTTCGACATTGTCTTTGGCGAAGGTATCTCCAAAATTGGCGAAGTTATTGACCTTGGAGTTGATTTTGGAATCATCAAAAAGAGCGGCTCATGGTTTAGTTACGGCGACGACAAACTGGGGCAGGGAAGGGAATCCGTAAAGCAGATCCTGCTGGACAACCCCACCCTCATGGAGGAAGTAGAGCAAAAGATCCGCCTCAAATTGCTGGAAAATAACGAATAATAAGATCAAACCAAAAGATGGAAATTGTTTTAAGCGGGATCCGTTCCACCGGACACCTGCATTTGGGAAATTACTATGGTGCGTTGCGCAACTACATCAAGATGCAGGACAATTACAACTGCTACTTTTTCATAGCCGACCTGCACTCCCTCACAACCCATCCTCACCCCGATGACTTTCATGCCGGGGTAAGGACCATACTTGCCGAATACCTGGCCTCCGGACTGGACCCCGAAAAATCTGCCATATTTGTACAAAGTGATGTCCCCGAAATCACCGAGTTGTATGTATTGCTCAATATGATTGCATACAAAGGTGAGCTGGAAAGGACAACCTCGTTCAAAGACAAGGTAAGGCAAAACCCCGACAATGTGAATGCCGGATTATTGACCTATCCTGTACTGATGGCTGCCGACATCCTTATCCACAGGGCCAACCTGGTTCCGGTAGGCAAAGACCAGGAGCAACACCTGGAGGTGGCAAGGGTACTTGCCCGCAGGTTCAACACCCTATACAACACCGAGGTGTTTCCCGAACCCCAGGCATTCAACTTTGGAAGTGACCTGGTCAAGGTTCCCGGATTGGACGGCAGCGGCAAGATGGGCAAAAGTGAAGGAAACGGGATTTACCTGTGTGACGACGAAAAGAGCATAAGGAAAAAGGTGATGCGTGCCGTTACAGACAGTGGTCCTACCGAGCCCGGTTCGCCAATGGCCCAATCGGTGGAAAACCTCTTTACTCTTCTTAAAATAGTATCGGACCAATCCACTGTAAACCACTTTACAGAGAGTTACAACAACTGCACAATCCGTTACGGAGACCTCAAGAAACAACTGGCAGACGATATCATAAAACAAACTGCACCCATAAAAGCCAGGATAGAAGAGATCTATAGTGACGGGGATTATTTACGCAAGGTAGTCAAAAGGGGAACGGAAATGGCGCGGGAAAGCGCGCAGGCGACAATGAAGGAGGTAAGGAAGGCCGTTGGCTTCAAAAGCTTCCTAAAAGCAGATGATCAGTAAGGATACTATAGACAGGATACTGGATGCCGCGCAGATCGTCGACGTTGTCAGTGATTTCGTGGCTTTGAGGAGAAGGGGGGCAAACTACACAGCTTGCTGCCCTTTTCATCACGAAAAAACACCATCCTTCTCAGTATCCCCGGCAAAAGGGATATACAAATGCTTTGGTTGCGGCAAAGCCGGTAACTCAGTCAACTTTATCATGGAGCATGAGCATCTCGGTTACGTGGATGCCCTCAAATACCTCGGCAGAAAGTTTGGAATCGAGGTCCAGGACAAAGAGGAGACCCAGGCAGAGGCCGAAAACCGGTTACGTTCGGAGTCCATACTTGCTGTTACCCAGTTTGCATCGGAGTTTTACCAAAAATCCCTTTGGGAAACCGACCAGGGAATATCCATTGGAATAGGTTATTTCAAAGAGCGCGGGTTCACCTCCGAAACCATCAAGAAGTTCTCCCTTGGTTGGGCTCCCGGCGGAAGGGATTCCATGAGCAGCGCTGCCCAAAAGGCCGGGTACAAAAAGGAGTACCTTGTGGATTCGGGGCTCTCGGTAGAGAGGGAAGCCGGCAAGGATGTGGTTGACAGGTTTTACGAAAGGGTCATGTTTCCGATACACTCCATATCGGGCAGGGTGATTGCCTTTGGAGGGAGGACCTTGCGGAGTGACAAAAACATAGCAAAATACATCAACTCCCCCGAAACCGAAATCTATGTAAAGAGCAAATCCCTTTACGGTATCTACCAGGCCAAGAGTTCCATTGCCAAACTTCAAAAGTGCTACCTGGTCGAGGGTTATACCGATGTAATTTCGTTCCACCAGGCAGGCGTAGAAAATGTTGTAGCCTCGAGCGGCACCTCCCTTACAACCGAACAGATTCGGCTTGTAAAAAGATTCACCCCCGAAGTTGCAGTCCTGTACGATGGTGACCCTGCAGGTATAAAAGCCTCCCTCAGGGGTATAGACATGCTGCTGGAAGAGGGCTTGAGAGTGAAGGTTGTACTCTTTCCCGACGGCGAAGACCCCGACTCTTTTGCCCGCAAAAAAGGGCCACAGGCACTACGAAAGTTCCTGGATGAGTCCGAAGAGGATTTCATCGCTTTCAAGACCCGCCTGTTGAGCGACGACACAAAAAAAGACCCGCTCAAAAGGGCACAACTCATATCGGAGGTGGTTGCAAGCATCTCGGTGATTCCCGATGCAATCAGCCGGGCTGTCTATATTGAGGAGTGCTCCCAGCGGCTCAACATTGCCGAGGAGATTCTCTCGGACGAGGTAAAGAAACTGAGGAAAAAGAAGCAGTACGGAGCCTATGGGCAAACTACCGAAAGCCGGTCCGAACCCGGAATGCCCAAATATTTCCCTCCGTTGGAAACAGGGGAAAAGATTCCCGAGTTTATCACCGGCACTTACTGTGAGCCCGCCGAGAAAGAGCTGCTTTACTATCTTATCAGACACGGCGAATCCAACTTGTACGGGACAGAATCCCAAAACGACCCAACGTCTCCCGAGGCTAAGGTTGCAATTAGTGTTTCTCAATTCATACTCAATGAATTGCAAAACGACGACCTGGAGCTGCAAAACCTGGTTTATAAAAAAATCTTTGACGAGTATTACAAAATCAGGGAAAAGGGACAGGAATATATCCAAAAATATTTCATAAACCACCCCGACCCGCAAATCGTACAGGTAATTTTAGATATACTGCATCAGGAGCACTCCCTCACAGTGAAGATTTTTGTAGAATCCGTAACCCCCGAGGAGCAGATGCTGCCGGTTGTCGTACCCAAGTCAATCCTAATATATAAGGCCAAGATTACCGCAATTGCATACCAAGAGATATGTAACAAACTGGCCGATGCCGAAAAATCCGGAGACGCACAAATACAAAACGAACTGATGGAACAGGTTCAGATATTGATGCACATCCGCAACTCCTTTTCCAAGGAGCTCAAAAGGTTGACCATTTAACATTTTTTGTAACTTTGTCGCCTCATAAAAATAACCAATAGTAACAATATAACAGACATTCATATGGATAGCAAATACAAAAGACATCTTGTGACAGCAGCACTGCCCTACGCAAACGGAGCGGTTCATATCGGGCATCTGGCAGGAGTTTACGTTCCTGCCGATATTTACTGCCGTTATCTCCGAATGCGTGGTGAAGATGTCCGTTTTATTTGCGGTTCGGACGAGCACGGTGTCCCTATCACCATAAAGGCCAAGCAAAACAACTGCACCCCACAGGAGATAGTCGACAAATACCACCATATAATCAAAGATTCTTTTGAACGGTTAGGGATAACATTTGACATTTACTCCCGTACCAGCTCTGCAATCCATCACAAAACGGCTGCAGAATTCTTCCGCAAGCTATACGACCAAGGCAACTTCATAGAGAAGGAAAGCGAACAATACTACGATGAGGAAGCCGGTCAGTTCCTGGCCGACCGCTACATAACAGGCACCTGTCCCAAATGCTCTGCCGAAAATGCATACGGGGACCAATGTGAGAAATGCGGCAGCACCCTCTCTCCCACCGAACTGATTAACCCGAGGTCTACCCTGAGCGGAAACACCCCTGTAATGAAAAAGACATCCCACTGGTATCTTCCGCTGGACCAGTACGAGCCATGGCTCAAGGAGTGGATACTTGAAGGGCACAAGGATTGGAAAACCAATGTATATGGCCAGTGTAAATCATGGCTGGATGGAGGGCTGCAACCAAGGGCTGTGAGCCGCGACCTGGACTGGGGTGTCCCTGTACCGGTGGAGGGGGCACAAGGGAAGGTTCTGTATGTATGGTTCGATGCACCAATAGGATATATCTCCAATACTATAGAGCTTATGCCCGATGAATGGGAAACCTGGTGGAAGAACGAAGAGACCAAACTGGTCCATTTCATAGGAAAGGACAACATAGTATTCCACTGTATTGTATTCCCATCCATGCTCAAAGCCTTCGGAGATGGCTATATCTTGCCCGAAAACGTACCTGCCAATGAATTCCTAAACCTTGAGGGGAATAAGATATCCACCTCCCGGAACTGGGCCGTGTGGTTACATGAATACCTGGAAGAGTTTCCCGGCAAAGAGGATGTGCTCCGCTATGTGCTTTGCGCCAATGCTCCCGAAACCAAAGACAATGATTTTACCTGGAAGGATTTCCAGACCCGCAACAACAGCGAGCTCGTAGGCATCTTCGGGAATTTCGTGAACAGGGCTGTGGTACTTACCCATAAATACTTTGGAGGGGAAGTCCCTTCGGCTGGTAACCTGGTGCAAGCCGACAAAGAGGTACTGGCGGCAATACCCGCCATCCGCACCAGTATCGAACAAAACCTGGAGACATACCATTTCCGTGAAGCCTTGAGGGAGGCCATGAACCTTGCAAGGCTTGGCAACAAATATCTTACCGATACCGAACCATGGAAACTTGCGAAAAGCGATATGGAGAGGGTTGCAACAATACTGAATGTTTCACTCCAGATATGTGCCAACCTTTCGGTTGCGTTCGAACCTTTCCTCCCTTTCACCTCTGCAAAACTGCGGGAAATCCTTAACCTGGGGAACATCAGCTGGGAAGCCTTCGGGCAACCGTCAATCCTCGCTGCCGGCCACAAGTTGAACGAAGCCCGCCTTCTTTTCGAGAAAATTGAGGATAGCGAAATCGAGTTCCAGATAAACAAACTCAACAACACCAAAGAGAGCAACAATACAAACGATACCGGCCAGGCAGCAAGCCAACCCTTGCAACCCGCAGCTTTACCTCTAAAAGAGGAGTGCAGCTATGACGATTTCATTAAAATGGACATACGTACAGCTACTGTCCTGGAAGCCAAACGAGTCCCCAAAACCGACAAGTTACTCGAACTAACCATCGACACCGGGCTGGACAAACGCACGATAGTTTCCGGAATTGCCGAATACTACACAGCCGAAGAGATGGCAGGCAAACAAATATGCATATTGGCAAACCTTGCCCCAAGGAAAATCAAGGGAATAGAATCCCGTGGAATGATTCTGATGGCTAAGGAAGAGAATGGCAAAATGAAGATAGTGACACCCGAGGAGAGGCTCTCCAACGGATCAACAATCAGCTGATTTTTAGTAAGAAGACCCGGCACTACGGAGGAGTTCACGCTCCTCCTTATTGTATAATATCCACTCCCAAAACGGGCGAAGCTCATCTTTGAACACATAGAGAAGCACAATCACAACTATTACAGTGAAGATTATGCCAAGTATCATAATTACCCTCTTAACAAACTTACCGGAGTCACTTTTTTTGCTTTCATCATTTTTTGGGGAAACAATCTCTGCATATCTTGCAGGTTTTGAGGCAGGACGATGTTCCGATACCAGGGGTTGTGACTCATCTGTCTGAGAATGCGCAGAATGAGAAACTTCTTTGGTTTGGACTACTTCTTCAATTTGAACAGGCTGAGAATCGGCTGATTCCGGCTCATCAAATTGTAAATCTATATGTTGTTTTTCAACCGGTTGCGAGTCCATAGGTTGAGATTCAGGTTGGATTACCGGTTGGATTACCGGTTGTATATCCGGTTCAATATCTGGTTGAGACAGCACAACATCTTCAATAACTGGCTCATGAACAGTGGGCGTCAATGGTCTCCCATGTTGGATCTCCCTGATCAATGGTTCATGGCTCTCTTTTTGGAAAAAATTTGGCACAGGTTTGCCCGTCAACTCCTCAACCAGCCCCCTTTTGGGCATCAACTTTACGTTCACAGGCTTAAGACCAAATGTTTCGGTGTAATTGAAAAGATCCTTGTCTGCTACAAAGAAATAATCGTTTTGCTCGGTAGCCCTCATGGTCCCAAATTCGGGAATCCTTACGCTTTTGGCCACATTGAGTTCCGACTTAAGGCTTTTTACAAGCTCCGATATCTCCCTCCTGGCCTCCTCTTCACTTACCCCTTTGTTTGCTGCATACTCTTTTTCCAACAATTGGTCATTCCAAATTTCGCTCGGGCGAAACAGTATCCTCCTGAATGGCGGATGTATGACTCTGGCCCTGTCCGAAAACACAGAGGGTGCCATCTCTGCAATGAAACTTCCCATACCTGGCAACGAAACCCTGTCGTTTTCCAGAATAAGGGCTTTAAGTATTTTTGAAATCAGCTCTAAATCCATAATTTTCTTTGCAATCATACAAAGTTAAAAAAATTACCATTAAAAGATTTGTATATTTAATTTTTCGCCTTATATTTGCAGTCCCAAAACGGAAATAACACTCCTCGTTAGCTCAGTTGGTTAGAGCACCTGACTGTTAATCAGGGGGTCCTAGGTTCAAGTCCTAGACGGGGAGCAAAAAATTAAAGGTCACTTTCTCAAAAGAAGTGACCTTTTTCTTTTTCAGAGACTTTTAAAGAAACCCCTTATCTTTGCTGTATGAAAATCATACACACAGCAGACTGGCACCTTGGGCAGACTTTTTTTGATTACGACCGTACTCCGGAGCATGTTGCTTTCCTGGAGTGGTTGAAAGTGGTAGTTGTTGAGCAAAAAGCCGACCTGCTCCTGGTAAGCGGAGATGTGTTCGACAACTCGAATCCCTCTGCACGGGCACAAAACCTATACTATACCTTCCTGTGGGAGATATCCCGGTGTGCCCCCGGCTTGCAGGTAATCATAGTGGCGGGGAACCACGACTCGGCAGCCAGGCTGGAGGCCCCTGCACCATTGCTTGAGGGGCTCAACATTACTGTCAGAGGGATAGTAAGACGTGACCCATCGGGTGAAATCGATTTGGGATACCTGGCAGTCCCTGTAAATGTCAACGGAGAACCGGCTGCGGTATGCCTTGCCGTTCCCTACCTGAGGCAGGGTGACTATCCTGATGCCGGTAGTTACTCCCTGGGGGTTGAGGCATTGTACAAACAACTGCACGGTTTTGTAAAGGATTCCGATTCGTACAAAGATCTGCCAATAATTGCCATGGGTCATTTACAGGCCACAGGATCCCGGTTATCCGAAAACGACAGGTGGGAAAGGAGTGTAATAGGGGGATTGGAAGCTGTTTCGCCCGATTCTTTCCACCAGGAGTTTCTCTATACTGCATTGGGGCACCTGCACAAAGCACAACGAGTAAGTGGCCGCGAAAACGTAAGGTATTCCGGGTCTCCGCTCCCGATGTCCTTCTCCGAAAAAAACTACAAGCAAGGGGCAACCATAATAGCCCCGGATGGAATTTCCCAATTGGTATTTGACCCCCCGGCCCGTTTGGTAACAATCCCCTCTGCACCGGCAGCAATAGAGGAGGTACTATATCAGCTGGCACAGCTTCCAGAGGGCGAAGCTACAGTACAATCCCCCTATATAGAGATCAAAGTGCTGGTTGATGGTCCGGAGCCATCACTCAGGCACAAAATAGAGCGGGCTTTGACTGGCAAAGCCGTGAGACTTACCCGTATAGAGGCCGTACTTAAAGAGAAGGGTCCGGGCACAAAAATGATATCGTCCAGTGAGGTCAAAGAACTAAACCCTCTGGAAGTAGCAAATGGATATTTTGTTGCAAAGTATGGAGGAGAGGGGATGCCGGAAACGATGCAGAGACTTTTCTCCGAGGCATTGGAAAAAGCACAAAAGGAGGTTCAAAGATGAAGATTTTGCAAATAGGTGGTAAAAACCTGGCCTCATTGGAGGAGGAATTCCTTATAGATTTTAATGACGAGCCTTTGAAGTCGGCTGGTATTTTCGCAATTTCGGGTAATACCGGATCGGGTAAATCCACCATCCTGGACGCGCTTTGCCTTGCCCTGTACGACAAGACTCCCAGGACAAACCAGGCTGTGGAAAACATTCCCATAGAGGATATTCCCGGCCAGAGTATCAACCAAGGAGACCCCCGCTCGGTCCTCAGGAGGGGTTGTGCAGAGGGGTACGCAACGGTAACATTCGTAGCTTTGAATAGGGAGGTCTACCGTTCCGAATGGCGTGTAAGGAGGGCCCGTGGCAGGGCTGACGGTGCCCTCCAGAGCACCACAATGGTATTGACCAACCTAACCCAAAATCGGGAAGAACAGGGAACCAAGACCGAACTTCTGGAACGGGTGAGGGAATTGACCGGGCTTACATTTGACCAGTTTACCCGCTCTGTCCTGTTGGCTCAGGGAGATTTTGCAACCTTTCTCAAAGCAAAACAGTCCGAAAAAGCCGATCTGCTCGAAAAGCTCACAGGCACGGAAATCTACTCCAGGATTTCCATTGAGATCTATAACATGGCCAAGGAGGCTGAGGGGCAAAAAAGATCGATCCAAGAGAAGATCGGTTCCATTTTACTGTTGACACCGCAGGAGGAGCTCTCCCTTTTGAATGAACATAAGAGCAAAACCACAGAGCTGGTTGCAACAGCAACATCAATAAAAGAGACCGAAAACATCCTACGTTGGTCAAAACAGCGAGACGAACTGGAAAAGTCAGTGGAAGTTTCGCGCAAAACATTCGAAGACCTTACAAAAGAGCAAACCGTTGCCGGACCACGGAACCTTTTCCTGCAACGCTACGAACAACTGCAGCAAATCAGGGATCCTTACAACCTGATGACACTCTCTGCCCGGGAACATGCCGGCAAGGAAAAAACCCTTAAAGATCTTACCGGACAAACAGAGGAGAAACGGATTGCACTCACAAATTGCGAAGCCAAGGTCCGGGAATCCAAGGATAAACTACTGGAATTGAGTAAAGAACACTCACTTTGGGAACCGGTCATAGAAACAGCAATCCAAACTGCATCTGTAACAGCACAAAAAGAGTTATTGTACAACCAGCTCAATAAAGAGCACCAACTCCTCTCCGCTACATTGATGGGTATTAACCGGGAAATCACGGAAATAGAGAAGTTACTCAAAGCAGAGGAAGCAAAAACAGAGTATTGTAACAAATGGTTTGAACGATACCAGCCTTTTACAACAGCCTATCTCGATAAAAAAAACCTGCAAAAATCCATCGACAATCTCATGGTATTGCAAAAAGGTGCAGCAGGCTCAAGGCAAATCATTGACCGGTGTAATATTACGCTAAAGAATAAAACAGAACGGAAAGCAGAACTTCAAAAAACCATTGAAGAGCTGGACAAAATCCTGCCTGCAGAGATTGCAAAACTAAGGGCTTCTCTTTCGCCTGACACCCCCTGCCCTGTTTGTGGCAGCACCACACACCCCTACACCGGGCAAGTTACCGCCGTCACACTCAGGGAAGAGGAGTTGAACCAAAGAAAAAATATAGCAAAAACGGAGTTGGAAGAGATTGAGAAATCCCTGGTAACCACCATGGAAGAGATTACCCGTGCAACTCAATCAGCCCAGATTTACGACAGCCAGCTCAAGGATAGTGAAGATTCTGTAGAAACCATCCTCAAAGGTACCGGACTTGATTGGAAACCTTTGGTGGCCGGCGGAGCCTTGGCACAAAAGCTTGACAAACTTTTCGGTTACTGGGATAAATACAGCCGTGACCTCCAAGAGGCTACCGAAAAGGAAAAAACCATTCGGAACACCCTGTTGATTCTGAATGAAAAGGCAAAGGAACAGGGAGGGATTATTGAGAGAGGTACAAAAGAGATTGAAAACCTCAAGAGGGAGATAGAGGCACTCCGGGAAAAAAGCAGCTCCCTTTTGGGAGGGAAAAGCGTGAAAGAGTTCCGTGAGGAGCAGTCGGCAGCACGCAAACAGATGGAGAAAGAGTTGGAACAGCTTGGCGCAGAATATGCGGAGTTTTCAAAGGAACACTCATCTTTGACTGCCACCTGCAAAGCTGTCCGGGAAGAGACAAAACGTTTGGCCGGCCAGGCAGCCCTTGCCCTTTCACAAATACGGGAATGGATCAGCAAAACAGGCAACCAATACACAATGGATGAGATAGCCGAGATCCTTTCGAAGGAGCACTCCTTTATTGAAAGTGAAAAATCCTATATCCTGGATTTATCTCAAAGGGTTACTATGGCAAAGGCTACATTGATTGAGAGGGAGGGTCAGCTGACCCATCATATCGGTCTCAATCCGGCACCCGGGCAACGGGAAGAGCCAATGTCCCTTCAAAGAACTTTGGACTCCCTTTTGGAAAGCCGTGACACCCTTCAAAAATACATCACTGCAATAGAGGTAAAACTCAAAACCAACGAAATTGAAACAAAAAAAAGCACTCAACTCCGCAAAGAACTCGAAGAAAAAACTTTGGTGGCAGAAGAGTGGAACCGGTTAAACTCCCTGTTTGGATCGGCTAACGGAGGCAAATTCAAGGAGATTGCCCAGAGTTACACACTGGACATACTGCTCAGCCATGCCAACATACACCTGACGGAGCTCACCTCCAGGTACAAGCTGGAGAGGACGGGCTCTTCCTTGGGGTTACAGGTAAGTGATCTGGATATGTTGGGTGAGATCAGGTCTGTCCATTCACTTTCGGGGGGAGAGTCATTTTTGATCTCCCTGGCTCTTGCGCTCGGCCTGGCATCACTCTCCACCAACCGGATGAGCGTGGAGTCACTCTTCATAGACGAAGGTTTTGGCTCACTTGACATCGAGACCCTGAGGATCGCAATCGATGCACTCGAAAGGCTCCGCTCAAGCGGCAGGAAAATCGGGGTTATCTCACATGTATCCGAAATGACCGAAAGGATAGGTGTTCAGGTGAAAGTTGTGAAGAGCTCCAACGGAAAGAGCCGGATAGAAATTCTATCCGGCTCATGACCTGGTTTCCAATCCAGCCTTCATCAATAGATACCTCTCTCGGTATAGGCTGTATGCAGCAATTCATGTGAGATATGTCCCAGAGGTTCTGTAAGGAACTCCTCGTATATGGCTTTGATCGCCGGATTCTCGTGGGATTTACGGATAGGGTGCAGTTTGTCTTCCCTGTAAATGGAATCTGCCCGTTTTTGGCGAATGGCCCATGTAGTTGGTATTGGTTGCCCGCCACCGCCAAGGCACCCTCCCGGACATGTCATAACCTCTATGAAAGCATAGGGTGATTTTCCCTCTTCTATCTGTTCCAAAAGGGTCCTGGCATTTTTAAGGGTATGTGCCACGGCAACTTTGATCTTGGTCCCGGCAAGGTCCAGCTCTGCCTCCTTGATCCCCTCAAAACCCCTCACCACATTGAGGTCTATTTTATCCAGAGGCTTCCCTGTAATCACCTCGTAGGCTGTTCTTACAGCAGCCTCCATCACACCTCCGGTAGCTCCGAATATGACACCTGCACCTGTCGATATGCCCAGAGGCTTATCAAATTCCTCAACATGCAGATGTTCGAAATCGACCCCTTTCCGTTTGAACATTTTGGCCAGCTCCCTTGTGGTAAGAACATAATCCACATCGTAGAAACTCTCACCCTCCTGCAAACCCATCTTCTCCTGCCAATAGTGGAAGGCCGACTTCATCTCGGGCCGTTTGCATTCGAATTTCTTTGCAGTGCAGGGCATAATTGAAACAACCACCAATTTGCGCGGGTCTATGTTCATCTTCTCTGCATAGTAGGTTTTGGCTACCGCTCCGAACATTTGCTGGGGCGATTTGCAGGTAGAGAGATGTTCCAGCGATTTTGGGAAGAAATGTTCTATGAACTTAATCCAGCCGGGAGAGCATGAGGTAACCATCGGCAGGGTTCCCCCGCTCTTTATACGGTGTATCAGCTCATAACCCTCTTCCATGATTGTGAGGTCGGCAGTGAACTGAGTGTCGAAGATCTTGTCAAATCCCAGCTTCCTGAGGGCTGCCACCATTTGGCCTGTAACCAGGGCACCCTCTTCCATTCCCATGGCCTCACCTATACCCACACGGATAGCCGGTGCTGTCTGCACAATCACCACCTTGTCCTTGTCATATAGGTCCGCAAAAACTTCGTTGGTCTCATCCCTTTCTACAATGGCTGCAGTAGGGCAAACCAAAGCGCACTGGCCGCAGCTGGTACAAGCCACGTTACCAAGTCCCTTATCTTCGAATGTCCCAATCCTGCTTCTCAGCCCTCTGCCGGTGAAGTCTATGGCGAAAACAGATTGTACCTCGGCACAAACGGCAACGCATCTGCCGCAAAGGATACATTTGTCGGGGTTCCTGATTAGTGCCAGGGAGGAGTTGTCGGGCTCCATATGAGGTTTTGTACGGGGAAAGGCATCTTCCTTGATTCCCAACACCGCCGACAGATCCTGAAGTTCACAGTTTCCGTTTCTTTCGCATACCAAACAATCCTTTGGATGGTTGGCAAGGAGTAGTTCAAGGTTCATTTTGCGGGCCTGGTCTATCTGCGGGGAGTGGGTAACCACCTCCATACCTTCACGGATGTTAGTCACACATGAACGGACCAAAGTCTTTGCCCCTTTGAGCTCCACCACGCAAATGCCACAGGATGCATTGTAGGAAACATCCTTCAAGTAACATAGCGAAGGGATACTTATCCCTATCTCGTTGCAAGCTTCCAGGATGCTTTTGCCTCCACCCACTTCGTAAGGGCGGCCGTCGATCGTTACATTTATTTTTTTCTTTTCCATGATTATTCCTCCTCATTGTTTACAGTTACCCTTACATCACAACGCAGGCATCTGGCTACCTCTTCGTATGCCTGCTCTTTGGTGTAACCCAGGTTGATTTCCTTGAAATTCCCGGTCCTCTCTTCGAGGGGCCTTTTGACCGAGTAGTGCCTGTTGCCCCCTTCGGGTTTGAGTGGCACCTCGTTGCTGTAGTCAAATGCTCGGAACAATTTATGGAACCTTCGTTTGTTTGTAAGCTCAAAATCAATTACCTCAGCTGCCTTTTTGGCTATACCCATAGCCTCTGCCGCAGTAGAAGGGCCGGTAACGGCATCCCCAATCGCGTAGATTTTGGGGAAGTTGGTTTTAAAGGTGAAGTGGTCTGCAAAGATATTTCCGTTGGAGTGGGACTTGATCCCGAACTCTTTGAGGAAAGGTGCCTCAACCTCTTCGCCTACGGCCATGATCACGGTATCGCATCCAACGATAAAGGATTCTCCGGTGGGCAATGGTTTGCGCCTGTTGGAGAGGTCAATATCGCCACATGCCATCCTGGCAAGCTCAATACCCCTGACCCTGTCGTTCACGTCGGTAAGTATCTCCGTCGGATTGCTCAGGAACAAGAAGTTAACCCCTTCAATTTCGGCTTCCTTGATTTCGTCCTTGTTGGCAGGCATATCGGATTTGACCCTGCGGTAAACCACTGTAACCTCGGCACCAAATCTTTGGGCAGTCCTGGCAGCATCAATTGCCACATTACCTGCCCCTATCACAACCACATTCTTGCCAATGTCGGGCTGTACCCCCTTTGCAACATCTTTGAGGAAGTCCATCCCCGAAACCACGCCTTTGAGGTCATTACCTTTCACATTGAGCAAAACATCTTTATGGGCGCCAACCGCAATTATTATCTTGTTATAGTTATGCTCCAGCTCCTCCATTGAGATATCTTTTCCGACCTTGGTATTGTACCGGAAGGTTACCCCGAGGCTTTTGATAAACTCAATTTCCCTGTCAAGAGTTTCCAAAGGAAGCCTGTATTTAGGTATGCCCCACCTCAGGATTCCTCCTGCAGCAGGATCAGCCTCAAAGAGGGTAACCTCGTGACCCAACCTTACAAGGTAAAAAGCAGCTGTTAATCCGGCAGGACCTCCACCGATTATTGCAATTTTCTTGTATGTAGGAGCCAGTTTTTCACGTATCAAACGGTTGTATATCTTTTGGGATTTCCCCTCCAGGTATACGGTGTCGGCAATATATCTATGGATATCTCCCTGCGAAACCGGTGCATCCACAGTCTCTCTCAAGCACTTCATCTGACAATGGAAGTGACAGATACGTCCGATTGTCGATGGGAGAGGGTTGTCCCTCAAAGTAGACTCGAATGCATCTTCGAGTTTGTCTTCTTTGAGCAACTGCAGGTAACGAGGAATATTCATATGCAGAGGGCAGCTGTTGATACACAATGCTGTAAAGAGCGAATGGCAGATGCCTGGTTCACACTTTTTCTCTATCATATGGTGGTCATATTCGTCCCGGAAATAACGCAAGGTGGTGAGTACCGGGTTTGGAGCAGTCTGCCCGAGCCCGCACAAAGCCGTGCTTTTTATAGTATTCCCAAGCTTTACCAAGGTATCCAGGTCTTTTTGGTCTCCTTTGCCTTCGGTGATACGGTTGAGGATATGGAGGGTCTGGGCAAGCCCTTCTCGGCAAGGGGTACATTTCCCGCATGATTCCCCATTGGAGAATTCCGTGAAATACCTCGCCACATCTACCATACAGTTGTCCTGGTCCATTACCACCATACCTCCCGAGCCCATAATGGTGCCTAAAGAGTTGAGTGACTCGTAGTCTACAGGCGTACTGAGGTACTCCACCGGGATACATCCTCCCGAAGGTCCACCGGTCTGTACCGCCTTTACCCTTTTTTGGGTACCGGTCCCCTCTCCTATTTTAAACACGATGGTTTCCAGTGTAGATCCCAAAGGAAGTTCGACCAAACCCGTGTTTTTGACCTTACCTACCAAAGAGAAAACTTTAGTTCCGGGGCTCTTTTCGGTTCCCGTACCGGTTAGCCACTCACCTCCCCTGGAAATTATCACCGGCACATTGCACCATGTCTCAACATTGTTGATATTGGTGGGTTTTCCGTAAAGACCCTTTTCGGCAGGGTAAGGAGGTCTTGGAGTAGGCCTTCCTGCCTTACCCTCAATACTGTGGATAAGGGCTGTCTCCTCCCCGCAAACAAAAGCGCCTGCCCCCTCAACAATGTCTATGTCAAAGGAGAATCCCGAATTGAGGATATTCTCTCCCAACAACCCGTGCTCTTTTGCCTGCCTGATTGCTCCTTTGAGACGTTGTACCGCCAATGGGTACTCTGCCCTTATATAAACAACACCTTTGGAAGCACCCATTGCGTAGGCCCCTATTGTAAGGCCTTCCAGCAACATGAACGGGTCGCTTTCAATTTCGTTACGGTTCATGAATGCACCGGGATCACCTTCGTCGGCATTGCATATCACATATTTTTGATCGGCTTCTACTTTGGCCATCAATTCCCACTTGACTCCGGTTGGGAAACCGGCTCCTCCGCGCCCCCTGAGTTTTGATTTCTTGACCTCATCGGTTACTGATTCCGGAGTCAATTGGTTCAAAGCTTTGTAAAGGGGGAAATACCCGCCTACGCCAATGTACTCTTCAATATCGTCGGGAACAATTATCCCGCAATTACGGAGTACAATCTTTTTTTGCCACTTGAAAAAGGGAACTTCGTTCCAAAGCGGGTATTCATGCAGCCCTTGGCCGTACTTGAATTCCCCTGTTATAAAGTCCCACTCCTCAACCCGGCACAAAACATTCCTGTATGGCATTATGCCCCTTTCGATGCCCATAATTATTGGAACCACATCGTTTTCGGTTACCCGGTGCATTATTATAAGGGGCTTCCCTGGAATAAAGATATTTACCAGTGGTTCCTCGGCACAAAATCCAAAACATCCTGTCTTTTTTAGGATTATATCAAGATTGCGCTCCTTGATGCTTCTTTCGAAACTATCATAGAGTACCTCTGCACCCCGGCCAATCCCGCATGTGCCCATCCCTACTGCAATGTAGGGCTTGCCAGGAACAATCTTACGGGCACCGTTCTCTTTGATTTTTAGTAAATCAGCATAGTCTGATATTCTCATCTTTGTTGTCCTCCTGTAAGTTTTTTAGAATTTTCTTGATTTGTTCCGATGTTACATTGCTGTAAATGATTCCATCCACGGCAACGACAGGAGCCAAGGCACATTGGCCAAAGCATGCAACCGTCTTTACGGTTATCTGCCTGTCTTCGGTAGTAAAACTTGACTCCCCTGCTTCGAGTGCCTCTTTGCAACCTTGCAGGGAGGAGAGGTCATCCAGTAAAACCTTGGACCCTTTAGTGTGGCATGCTGTACCACGGCAAACAATTATTGTGTGCTTGCCTTGGGGTTTGAGGTTAAAGAATGAGTAAAATGTAGCTACACTGTACATTTGGGACAAAGGTGTCTTTGTTTTGGCTGCCAGGTATTCCATGGCATTGCTGTCCAAAAACTTGAACTCGTTTGCCTCTTGCATCTCTTCCATCATTGTCAGGAGAGCGCCTGGTTTTCCATTGTGCCTGGAGATTATCTCGTCGATGGTTACCCTATCGGCAAGATTATCATCGCTGGTATTCATAGGCTGATTTTTTTATTGGTTAATATATGGTGCTTAATGAGTTTCCATGGATACAGGTAATCTCTGCATAACCTTAACCTTTGCCTTTTCTGCTATCTCTCAGGGCTATTTTTTTTGACAAAACAAACTTTTTGCCATTCAAATATAATAATTTTATACACCAAAACAACAATAAATAGTATATTTTTAAACATCTACTAACTAATTAATTAAATGTTATTACAAATTGAAAGTATACGATTGCGATTTGTAATAATGATTGTTTTGGGCTTTTATAATAATATTTTTAAATTTGTATAAACCTAATATTTTTTATGATCCGGGATATAGTGCTTACGCTACCTTTTTTTGTCTGTTTCTTTTGGTCCTTGACTCTTTTGGTGGACTACAAGAAAAACGACCGGTCAAAAAATATTTTGTTGCTTTTTATGTCCATATTGGCACTGTTGTATGCCGGTCATGCATTTTATTTTTCCATGGACAAAAAAGTGTATACATTGATAGATCCTTTTTACACTTTCTCCAACCTTGCAGTATTTCCCCTCTTCCTTGTCTACATAAGGAGCCTTACAAAAGAGGGCCCTTTGGACAAACGGTTATACTGGCTTTTTGCCCCTTCATTCGTGTTTTCAATAACTTCGGCAGTTGTTTACATTCTGCTCCCTCCTGACGAGTTAAGTGAATTCGTCAATTCTTTCGTTTACGGAGAAACATCCGGTATCAGATTTTCCGGTCTGGCACTTTTCCAGACTTGGGTCCTCAAATCGGCCAGGATATACTTTGCCCTCTTTTTAATCCCATTTGCATACTACAGCTGGATGTATATCCATCAATACGAAAAGAAAATCAGGGAGTTTTACTCCGATACCGAAAAACGCACCTTGATCTGGACCGGCAAACTGCTGAGTGCAGTAATCCTGGCTGTGGTTTTTGCAATGGTGCTCAATTTTATCGGGAAGTCCTTTTTTGTCCATGACTTTACATTGGTAATTGCCCCTTCGCTCATATTTGCATCCCTTTTGTACAGCATAGGATACCTTGGTCAAAAACAATCTTTCAATATATCTGATTACGAACTGGATTCCACTGAACCAGAAAGGGGAAACCACCATGACTCCTCAAGGTCAAAGCTGTACGAAGAAATTCTGCTCCTGATGGAAACCAAACAGATATTCCGGAACCCGGATCTGAGGATTACAGATGTTTCCAACCTCTTAAAAACAAACAGGACATATGTTTCGGGTATAATCAACACCGAATTCAACAGTACATTCTGCGACATGGTAAACCAATACCGGATAGAATATTCCAAAAAACTTCTTTTGGACCGGAATTTGTACATCCTCCACTATATTTCCGAAGAATCGGGGTTTGCATCGGTCAACTCTTTCATGAGGGCATTCAAAAAGTTCACCGGCATGACCCCCGGCCAATTCCGGAAACAGAACATTACTAACAACAATAATTGATAATTATATGAAAAGGACAGCATTGGCACTGATCTTCTTGTTTTCGGTGCTTACAATTTATTCACAGGAGTACACCAAAGAGAATATTCGTTATGTAGAGGTAAACGGCAAAGCCGAGAAAGAGTTTGTCCCGGACCAAATCTATACCAAGCTTGTTATTACCGAAGCCGACACCAAAGGCAAAAAGTCACTTGAAAAAATTGAAAAGGACCTCTTCAAGGATTTAACCAATGCCGGGATAGACCCTCAAAAAAACATAACCATCTCGGACATGCAGTCCGACCTGGAGAAGTTCTTGTTAAGGAAAGACAATATCGCAGCCACACGCGAGTACATAATAATGGTAACAAGCTCCGGGCAGCTTGCTGAGCTCTTCGGGATACTCAAAAAGCATGAATTGACCGATATCACCGTTACCCATGCCAAACTATCCGATCCGGAATCGGCAGGCAGGCAGCTAATCAAGGAGGCAGCAGAAAATGCCAGGAAAAATGCAGAGGCAATTGCAGCAGGGTTGGGACAACAACTGGGCAAGGCTATATATGCTCAGAGTTACTCCGGTTTCCAGGGTCAGTTGTTTGTGAATACTGCTTCCCGCAGTTTGAAAACCCAGGAAATGGTCGTTATGGATTCCTCTTACGAGTTACCCGATTTTAGAAAAATCAAACTTACACACAGTGTAACTGTCCGTTTTGAGCTGGAGTAACCATTGGCCCAAAAAGAAAAAGGCTTTGGCAAACTAACCCCTTTTGCCAAAGCCCGAAGCATTCGGTAAACACCGCAATTGTCCTGCAAACATAACTATAAATATTCAAAAACGAAAGTTATTTTCACATTTTAGCTAATATTTTTATAGTTATTCCCAGTAATGCTTTCACTTATTAATATTTTGCCAAAATTGCCATTTCTCCCGAAAAGCTACTATATCAAGAATATCAGGATTGCATTTCCTGTAATATTATCCTTTGCCGGGCAAGCTTTGGTTCAAATAGCCGACAGTATAATGACTGGCCGGCTTGGCCCGGTTCCGCTGGCTGCAGTCTCCCTATCGGGAGCTATCGTAATGAATATCCTTGTGCTTGGCATAGGCCTCTCGGTTGGCCTCACCCCAATTGCCGGAAACTTTTGGGCAACCGGGAAGTTCCGCAAGGTTGCATCCTATTTCCAGAACTCTTTGTTGGTAAATTTCGTTGCATCCATCCTGCTGACAACACTGCTATTGGCCTTTCTTCCATTTTTGGGAGTCATTGGCCAGCCTCCCGAAGTTGTTGCAATAACAGGCAACTACTATACCTATATTTCTGTTTCCATTATACCGTTCATGCTCTTCCAGGCATTCAAACAATTCCTGGAGGGAACAGGAAACACCCGAATCTCCATGCTGATTACACTCTTTTCGGTAGTTTTGAACATCTTGCTCAACTATTTGCTGATCTTTGGAAAAATGGGATTCCCCCAAATGGGAATTGACGGAGCCGGTCTTGCAACCCTGATAAGCAGATTATTCATGCCGGTGGCATTCTGGATTGTACTACGTTATAACCAAAGTTATTCCAGATATTTCAAATTCTTTGGCAACACCCGCTTTTCAATACTCAAACAAAAGGAGCTGGTGAGGATGGGCCTTCCAATTTCCGGACAGATGTCCCTGGAGTTCTTGTCCCTTAGCCTTATAACCCTGATGATGGGTTGGATTAGTACCGCATCGCTTGCCGCCAACCAGATAGTACAAGCCATGATCAACTTCACATTCATGGTTTCCAACGGCATAGCTGCAGCATCCACAATCCACGTCAGCCACGCATACGGGAAAAGAGATGTAGGGGAGGTCCGTAAAAACGGATTCGCAGGAATACACCTTTCTACCCTTTTCATGTCGGTTGCAGCTGCTGTTTTCCTGTTTGGGGGGGAGTTCATTGCATCCCTCTTTAGCTCTTCTCCCGAAGTGATTGCCATAGCAAAAAAAATATTCGTTGTGGTTGCATTTTTTGAGCTGCTAGACGGGCTGCAGGTAACTGCCCTTGGGGCGTTGAGAGGCATTATGGATGTAAAGAAGGCAATGAACTATGCTATAATCTCTTACATCTTTGTATCTATACCTTTTGCCTATTTTGCCGGCTTTATCCTCGGCTTTGGGGAGATGGGTCTTATCTCTGGTTTTGCAGTAGGCCTTCTTACTGCATCCATCCTTTTTATATCCAGATTCAGCCGCAAATGTTCCAATTCTCATACTCTTTTTATAAATTTGGGGTATGAAAAGAAAAAGCATTAGAAAAAAACCATCAAGATACCTCCTCATCATCTCAATAACTCTACTGCCCCTCATCGTATACGGCTTTTCCAAAAAGTTGAATAACAGTCAACCCGAGGAGAGCAACGAAAGCGAAGAAATTCTCCCCGAAGCCCTCAACCACCTGCTTACAAATCAGCTATCGGATACATCCACAACGGAAAAACTGGATGCGCAAATAGAGCGTTTTATGCGCCAATGGGAAATCAAAGGTGCATCCCTGGCCATCATGAAGGACGAAAAGCTCATCTACGCAAAGGGCTACGGCTGGGCCAACCAAGAGATGGAAGAGCATACCGAGGTTAAACATATTTTCCGTATTGCCTCGCTGTCCAAACTAATCACAGCTGTAGCCGTCATGAAGCTTCATGAAGATGGATTGATTGACCTCAGCGACAAGATATTTGGGCCCGATGGCCTGTTGGACAATCCGGACTTCCAGGAATACAGGGACAAAAAGGCAGAGAATATTACTGTAGAACACCTTTTACGGCACAAAGGCGGGTTTGGGACACGTGGAGGGGACCCCATGTTTTCCCTGTCGCTTATAAGCAATCGCTTAGGGTTTGGAAGGGCCCTTACACAGGACGAACTTGTCTCTTATGTGCTTTCACAGAGGCTCCGTTTTGCACCCGGTACAGCAACAAGTTACTCCAACTTCGGGTACCTGCTCCTTTCCATGGTTGTGGAAAGAGTAACCGGAATTGGCTACGAACAATATGTTAAAAGCAATATCTTGTACCCAAACGGTATATATGACATGCACCTTGCCTGCAATTTATTTGAGGAGAGATATCCCAACGAAGTAAAATACTACGAGCCCTCCAACGAAGAGCCAATCCCGTCTTATGATGGGTCAGGGATTCTAAAACCACGCTGTTATGGTGGAAACGACATCCGACTGTTATCCGGAGCCGGAGCCTGGGTAGCCTCTCCCGTGGAACTCCTCAAGTTTGTCTCAATGATAGACGGTCGTGAAAATGTAAAGGATATACTCTCTGCACAAAGTATATCCCATATGACATCATCCTCTGCAAGCACCCTTCCGATAGGATGGGCAAAGTGTACAAGCTCCGGTAGCTGGACCAGGACCGGAACCCTTTCGGGTACAAGTGCCCTGATCAAATACAACGCTAACGGATACTCATGGGTTTTTATAACCAACACAAGTTCTTGGAAAGGATCCCGTTTTCCAAGGAACATAGAACAATTTTTTAGGGGAGCCATGCAAAAGGTCTCCGAGTGGCCCCAAAGGGACCTGTTCGAGGTTAGAACTCAATTGTCAGGCCTATCGTAGGTAATACCGTACCACTCACCTGCTCTATCCTTTTCATTTCGTACCTCTGCTCTTCGTATGGTGCCTGCGGGTTTGTAATGGTTCCGGTACTTATAACCACATCTGAATCTTGATACTGTTTGTTGAGTATATTCTGAATATCAATATAGACTTTCAAAGCAAACCGTTCAAAGTAAAATTCCTTGTCGGCCCTTATGTCTAATTGATTGAATTGTTTGAGATAGACCGAATTATAACGTGAATAGTCGCGGTAGGCCCTTCCCGATGCATCCCATGCAGCTACCAGGGAGGAGCGGTCCAGGTCGAGCGGAGTGTAAGGGCTGCCTCCCGAGTAGCGGAATTTTGCTCCCAAAACATAGTTCTTGGGGAACCTGTAACTTCCCGATAATGTCATCAACCTGCGATTGTTCCATAATGTTGGCTTGTATGAGTCGTCTTTGTCCTTGAACTCGCTTTTGAAAAGGGTTATTGAACTTATGAGGTTAAACTTTTCTGATACAAACCAACGGAAAGAGAACTCTGCCCCGTAAGATCGTCCTTTGATATCCGATGAAATCTCTTCGTTACCCACAACCCCGTAATTGGTTCCTTTTCCCTCTACAGGGATTGAATCGTTCAAGGAGTACATCCCGTCAAAATTCCATTTATGGAAAAGCTCCACCCCAAACTGCAACCCCTCGCTGCTACGGTAATCAAAACCAAACGCCACCTGGTCCGACCCTATGTATTTCATCCCTTTGTTCACATATACACCGTTATTATCGGTAAAACCAAGGGCAGTAAGAGGAGGTAACTGGTAGTAACGCCCTGCAGAGCCATTGAGATATAAATTAGGTGCAATCTCGTATGATGCCGACACCCTGGGCGAAAACTGATTGAATGGGTTGGACATGTATGAAGAGAAGGAATTCCCGTCTGCGCGGACTCCTACATTGGCTGTGAATTTTTGGTCAGCCGACGTAAAGTTAAGGTTTGCAAACAAAGAGTATTTGACAAAATTTAGATCAGTATTGTAATTGATTACAACAGGCCTGTCGTAAAATACCTTTTGGTAAGTGTTATTGGTATACATTGGCAGGTCAGTGCCAAAACCGGCCGTTAGCCTCACCCGGTCCATCCGAGTAATGTTCTCCAGTCGGAATTTGGTCTCCTGTTCCACCGAACGGTATTTAAGGGTCAAATTATCCTGCGAGCTCTCGTCGTTGTTCCTGTATTTTGTATTCCTGTTATTCAGATAACTATGGCTAAGATAAAGGTTCAATGTATTCCTGCCGTAAAAATACCTGTATGCGGTACCAATTGTAAAAACCTCCTGCTCTATCACCGGCAGGTAAGCAAGTATGTACTCGTTAGATTCTTTGCCTCCGGTATCGTCGTTAAGGGTCATGTTGTCCAGCCCGGCAATGCCCAAAAAGGTCAATTCATGTTTGTTGTCAAACCGTTTCTCTACCTTGAACTGGAAATCAGAGAAAGAGGGTAAAAAAGGCAATCCTATCGCTTTGAATAAAAGTTGCAGGTAAGAAGTCCGTGCAGAGACCAGGTAGTTGGTCTTTTTTCCAAAATGGCCACTCGAACTGAATCCCGCCTCCGATGCACCGACTGTGAACTTGAAATTGTTTCTCAAAGGATCTCCATCCTTTAACTTGAGATCCAGCACCGAACTCAAAGCACCTCCCCTGGAGACAGGAAAGTTACCGGCGTAAAAATCCACCTCCCTGATAAAATCGGCATCAATTATCCCCACCGGACCACCCGAAGCCCCTTGGGTACTGAAGTGGTTGATTGTAGGAATCTCTATCCCGTCATAAAAGAAACGGTTTTCCGAAGGACCTCCGCCCCTGACAAGCAGGTCGTTCCTGTAGCCACCGGTCACAACTCCTGCCACACCCGGCAACGAACCAACCACCCTTGAGATATCCCTGTTTGCCCCGGGATTCTTCTCTATCTCCTGGACTCCTATGCTTTTTTGCGAAAGAGGACTTTCGGGCAGGCGGCGGAAAGGATCGGCTTTTGGTTTTACAGTTACCGAATTGAGCAAAACGCTCTCCTCTTCGAGCTCCAGCCTCAGGAAATTCCCCATTGCAGAAACCATGAACTCTTCCGATATATACTGGTTGTAGCCAAGAAGGTCGGCCTGGACCCTGTAACTCCCTGGTGTAACACCTTTAATCTCGAACTGCCCCTGCTGGTCGGTTATTGCAAAAAGACTCCCTCTCCATACCGAAACCGTCACAAACTGGACCGGTTCTCGGCTCGTCTTATCTATTACAACTCCCCTGATTGAGTAGAGCCTCTGTTCCTCGGAACGAAGCAATCCCGGTAAGGTTAAAAACACAAAGGCAACAACTAAAAACAAGCCATTGCCCCTTTTATTTAATAAAAATATATTCTTCATAAATCGACTCTATTACCTTTTTAGTGTAATAGAAACAACTTAATCAGCAAAAAGTTCTCCTGCCATCAACCTTAACCTGATTTCGGAAAGTTTGGTTTCGTAGAGGGCCCTAAGCTTTCTGTCTGAGGCCGATAGATATGACAACTGGTAGTCCCTGAATTCGATTCCCGAGAGTGATCCCAGCCTGTATTTGGCCATTGCAGCCTCGAGGTTAAGGAATGCCGATTCGCGGCTCTCCTCTTCGAAGTCTATTGATCGGAGATTGTTGTTGTAAAAGTTGTACAACTGCCTGATTTCGCTCTCCAGTTCCTTCTCGTACCTCAGCAGGTTCAAACGCTCATTTTCCCGTGTGATTGCGGCATTCCGCACCCTCCTGTTCAGTTCTCCCCCACTGAAGATTGGCAACGATAAGGAAACCCCCCAGTTGAAACCGTCCGATTCGTTGTATTTAGAAGGAATCAGCTGACTCCTGTTGAAGTTGTAGTTGTATCCTGCTGTGAGGTCCAAGACCGGATATCTGGAAGATTGCGCTATCTTGTAATCCAGCCCTGCAATATACTCCCGTGTCCTCATGGCATTGAGCTCGGTGTTCTTTCCCAACGCCGATTCCAGCAATAGCTGCAACTGCAACTGCCTTTCGGGGATAATCGTGTCTTGCACCCGGGCCGGAGAGTCCAATGGCAAATTCATTAGTTCGAACAATTCAATATAGGCATTCTTGAGGTTCTCCTTTTGAAGCATCAGACTGGAGGAGTCACTGTTAAGGTAAATCTTTGCCTGCTTGTATTCCAAACCCGAATCACTTCCTATATCATAACGGGTCAATGCCTGGTTATACCTTATCTGTGAAATCGCAACCAGCTCGTTCAAAAGATCCACCTGGTTCTGAAGGCTGATAATCTTGTAGTATTGGGAAGAGATGGTCATGATGAGGTTCTCCACAACCGAGCGGAAATTATACTGTCCTTGTTTCAAAAGCTCTTCCTGCTTCTCCCTGGCTGCAAACATGTAAAACCCATCGAACAATCTCCACGAGGCATTCAGCCCGTTTATCACAGAAGTACTGTGGGTTTTGCTGTTTTCCACATCCCCTGTACTGTTGTAGTTCTTTTGCCCTGTGCGGCTGTCACTAAAACGTGAAGATGCACTCAGCGACGGTAAAAAGGGTTCCAGATTGACATTATTCTTTGCAATCTCCAGGTTATTTGTGGAAATTGCCACAGAATAATTGGATTCCAAAGCAGTAGCGATACACTCCTCCAATGTCAGGAAACCAGTTTGTGAACCGTTATGGTTTTGCGCCCCGGCATCATAAATGGAGAGGAGTACTGCAAACAATATAATACTTAAACTACTTTTTAACACTTTCGTCATAATTTGCATTTGATGAAGAGATAAACGAATACATGGCCGGGATTATATACAAAGTAAAGAATGTAGAAAAGATAAGCCCTCCAGCTACGGCAACCCCCATTGAAATCCGGCTTTCGGCCCCGGCTCCTGTTGCAAAAACCATGGGGGCAATACCCAGGACAGTCGATAGACTGGTCATAAGGATTGGTCTGAACCTGGAGGCTGCAGATTCCATAATGGCATCCATTTTCCCGAGCCCAAGGAGTTTCCTCTGGTTGGCAAATTCCACCATTAGGATTCCGTTCTTGGATACTAACCCGATGAGCATGATCAAACCGATTTGGCTGAATATATTTAAAGTTTGTCCGTAGGCCTTGATTGAAACCAAGGCTCCGAATACCGCAAGCGGAACAGTAAACATTATTATCAACGGATCCCGGAAACTTTCAAACTGAGCTGCCAGCACCAGGTATATCAGGACAAGTGCAAGGATGAACGCAAACAACAAACTGGATGTACTCTCCACAAAATCCTTGGACTGGCCGGTAAGGGTTGTTGAGTAATTGTTGGGGTCAAGCACTTTGTCGGCTATCCTGTCCATCTCGGCAAGTCCCTGCCCCAATGTGTAACCTTTCGACAAGGAGGCCGATACAGTTGCCGATACAAATCTGTTGTACCTGTATAGCTGGGGAGGCGTACTGCTCTCCTCCAGCTTGATCAGGTTGTCCAGTTGTATAAGTTCGCCTTTGTCGTTCCTTACATAAATATTTGCCAGGTCCACGGGCTTGTTTCGCATACTCTGGTCTATCTGGCTCATTATCTGGTATTGCTTACCATTACGGATAAAATACCCGATCCTTTGTTCACTCATGGTAAGTTGGAGGGTCTGGGCAATGTTCTGTATTGAAACTCCTAGCATGGAGGCCTTGTCCCTGTCTATACTCACACTCAGTTCGGGTTTTGTGAACCTCAGGTTGACATCGGAATTTGCAAAGACATCGCTCTGGGCAACCTCAGCCATATAATATGGGATAATCCTCTTGAGAGAATCTATGTGGTTGGCCTGAATCACATATTGCACCGGCATCCCGCCTCTCCGGCCACCGAAGGTTTGCTGCTGGTTTACAAAACTGCGGGCACCGGTCAGCATCGATACCTTTGGCGAGAGTTCGTCGGCAATCTCCTGTTGGGTTCGTGACCTCTGCAGAGGATCAACCAGTGCAATCTGGAAATTGGCCCTGTTGTTTCCCCATGTGCCAATCATCTGCATTCCCATCTCCTTTTCCGGCACCTCTTGCTCTATAAGTTCAAACATCTCATCGGAGTATTTTAACATATAGTCATATGTAGCTCCCTCCTGTGCAGTACTGGAGACAGTAATCATAGAGCGGTCTTCCAGCGGCGCCATCTCGGATGGCAATGTTAACCACAGGTAAGCAATCACCCCGAAAGAGACAACCAAGAAAAGGATTGCAATCCACCTGGCTTTCATAAATGCACTAAGGGAGGTATTATATAATCTGTTAAGACCAATAAAGAAAGGTTCTGTAAACCTGTAAAATCCCCCTTCTGCAGAACCTCTTTTCAAAAGTTTGCTGGATATCATAGGTGTGAATGTCAAGGCAACAAAACTGGATATCATCACAGCACCGGCTATAACAATTGAAAACTCCCGGAAAAGCCTGCCTGTAACTCCCTGTAAGAAGACAATCGGGAAAAAGACTGCCACCAGTGTCACGGTCGTTGCAATCACGGCAAAGAAAATCTCTTTAGACCCCTCGATTGCTGCCTTCTTGGGATTCATCCCCCTCTCTATCTTGGTATATATGTTTTCCATCACCACAATGGCATCATCCACAACAAGTCCGATCGCAAGCACCAGGGCAAGCAAAGTAAGGATGTTGATGGAAAAGCCGGCCAGGTACATAATAAAGAAAGAACCCACGAGCGAAATTGGTATGGCAATGATCGGAATCAAAGTAGTTCTCCAGTTACGCAAGAACAGGAATATAATGAGCACCACCAGGAAAAAGGCCTGTATGATTGTATTTTGCACCTCACTGATAGAATCCCTGATAAAAATTGTGTTGTCAAAACCAATACCAACCTCTATATCATCGGGCAGGTTGCTCTTCAACTCCTCAATCGCCTTTTTGGCATCATCAACAATGTTTATATAATTGGCACCAGGTTGTGGCACAAGGATACATGCAACCATAGGTACTCCGTCCCTTTTAAGGATTGAGCGTGTGTTTTCGGCTTCGACCTCTGCAACACCGACATCCGAAAAGCGGACAACACGATCGCCACTCCTGAATATTATCAGGTTGTTAAAATCATCCAGGGTTTGGAGCCTTCCCAAAGTCCGGACAGTGAGTTCCATTGTAGAGCCTTCTATCCTTCCCGAAGGGAGTTCTACATTCTCCCTTGAGACTGCCTGCCTCACATCCAAAGGGGTTATCTTATAGGCTGCCAACAGCAACGGATCCATCCTCATCCTCACCGAAAACCTTTTTGACCCCCAGATACCAACATCGCTGACCCCGCTAATAGTTTGTAGTCTCTCCTTGAAGTTCACCTCGGCATACTCGCTCAAATCAATTATATCCCTTGTGGGGCTGGAGATTGTGACAGAAAATATTGGTTGTGCGTCGGCATCCGACTTGGATACAACCGGAGGGTCCACATCTTGCGGCAGCCTTCTCTGTGCACCGGAAACCTTGTCCCGCACATCGTTGGCAGCAGTTTCCATATCTACCTCCAGGTTAAACTCAATATTTATGGAGCTGGAGCCATCCCTGCTGGTACTGGAGATGGAGCGTATACCGGGTATCCCGTTTACAGCCGCCTCCAACGGTTCAGTTATCTGGGTCTCTATGACATCGGCATTGGCTCCCGGGAAGGAGCACCTTACCGAAATCACTGGGTTGTCAACACTAGGGTAATCCCTGACTCCTAGCGAAGTATAGCCTATTGCTCCAAAAATAAGGATCAACAGGCTCATCACTGTTGCCAGTACGGGTCTGTTTATAGTAGTTGTCGATAGACTCATAATCGGAAAATATTAAAGATTAGCCGGATTTACAGACATGCCCTCCCTGAGCTGCATCAATCCTGTTGTTATCACGGTATCCCCTTTTTCTACACCCGAAAGGATTTCAAGCATGTCGGCAGTTCGGTTTCCGGTCTGTACCGGTATAAGTAAAGCTTTACCGTTTTTAACCAGCCAAACCGACCTTCCGTTCACATCGGGGACAACCGACTGGTTCGGAACATATACATTGGCCTCCCTGTCTCCGGTACTCAACATTACTTTGGCCGACATCCCCGGCCTTAGCCGATACTTGTCATTCCTGTAGCGTGCCCTGATCAGTATTGTCCTTGTGGTAATATCTATCTGGGGATCTGTTGCATAAACCAACGCTTTGAAATCATCGATCATACCCTCAACATTGAAGATTATTGTAGATCCGTTGAGTCTGTCGGCAACATACTTTTCAGGGATTGCCACCTCCACTATGAGGTTTGCAATGTCCACCAATGTTGTGATCTTTGTATTGGGTTGCAGGAAAGCACCCAGGCTGATATCCCGGAAGCCAACAACTCCGTCGAAAGGAGCCCTTACCAGCATTTTCTCAATCCTGATCTTAAGGTGCTCGATATCTTGTTTGAGAACATTGTATTCTGTCAGTACCTGGTCATAATCTTCTCGGCTCACCGCATCCTTTTCCAAGAGTATCCTCTGCCTCTCCAGCCTCTCCTGCAAAAGAGTATGCTGGTATTCGGCCCTGGTCAGCTGTACCCTGAGCTCATCGTCATTGAGTTTTACGAGTATATCTCCCTTCTTGACAAATTGTCCCTCCTGGAAATTGATTGAAGTTACCCTTCCGGACTGCTCGCTCACAATATCGACCCTCTCATTTGCCACCAGATTGCCAATCCTTAAAAACCCTTCGTTTTTTGACATCATTTCGGCAATATAAACCGAAACCGGCAGAGATCTGCCGCCTCTGCCCGGTTGGGCTGCCGGCCTCCCTGCAGACCCTTCGGTTATTTCCGGGGTTTTATTCCTGAACAACTTGTTGTAGGCGAACATCGCCAAAGCAAAAAATAACGGTATGCTCAAATAAAGCAGATACTTTTGTGTTTTTTTCATCAATCGTCAATTTATCTTTTCTTTGACAACAAACCAGCCAAAAGGTTTAATCACAAGAGGCCTTTTTGCCCATATTTATTGATAGCCGTTTTATTGCCTATATTTGCAGTTGAAGTCAAATCAGGCAAAAAGTGTACAGGAAACTTAACAACAATGAATTGAACAGGGTATCCATTCCCGAATTCCGGGAAATGGAAAAGATGCCCCTGGTTGTTGTGCTGGACAACGTAAGGAGCCAACATAACATTGGAGCAGCATTCCGCACAGCTGATGCTTTTGCTGCCCGATCACTGGTACTATGCGGGATCAGCGCGACCCCTCCCTCTCCCGAAATCAGGAAAAGTGCATTGGGTGCCGAGGAGAGTGTCCCATGGGAATTTTTTAAAGAGACAACCCAAGCTGTGCAGCAGCTAAAGGAAAAAGGGTACACTGTACTTGCAATGGAGCAGACCGTGAACTCCGTAGAACTCCAAAAATTCCAACCTGCGGCAGGCTCCCGTTATGCAATTGTATTCGGCAACGAAGTCAAAGGGGTTTCACAGGATGTTATAAACTTGTGTGACGGAACATTGGAAATACCCCAATTTGGCACCAAACACTCACTCAACGTTTCGGTCTCGGTGGGGATTGCCCTTTGGGATTTCACTTTCAAATACAACCAACTTAATGATCATGGTAGATAGCTTTGGAAGGAAAATCAACTACCTGAGGATATCTGTCACGGACAGGTGTAATCTCAGGTGTATCTACTGTATGCCACCCGAAGGGGTCAAGCTGATTGACCATGGCAAGATCCTGACTTACGATCAGATTGCTGATTTCACTCGCGTTGCAGTATCCAAAGGAATCGACAAAGTCCGTATTACCGGCGGGGAACCCCTCGTCAGAAAAAATATAGCGACACTTGTAAAAATGCTCTCCTCAATACAAGGGATCAAAGACCTCTCAATGACCACCAACGGCATCCTGCTTGAGGAGTATGCCCACACATTGAAAGAGTCAGGACTGATGAGGGTAAATGTCAGCCTGGACACAATGGACCCTGCAAAATACAAAGAGGTCACAAGGGGTGGAGATCTCTTTGCTGTGTTACGAGGGTTGGTTGCAGCAAAAGCTGCAGGGCTGAGCCCGGTAAAGATCAATTGTGTTGTAGAGCAAAACAGGCACGAAGCCGACGCTGTGGATGTAGCCGGTTTTACAGACAAGATGGGATACCAGGTAAGGTTCATCCCAAAGATGGATCTGGAAAGCGGTAGTTTTGGAGTTGTGGATGGTGGCAACGGTGGTGATTGTGCAGCATGCAACAGACTCCGGCTGACCCCTTCGGGAATGCTCAAACCTTGCCTTTTCAACGACATGGAGCTGGACATCCTGAGCTTGGGTTACGCAACAGCCATTGAAGCCGCCATTGCAGCCAAACCATCCAAAGGCAAATGCAACCATACAGGAAACTTTTACAATATCGGGGGATAAAATACTATGGAAAACAAAAAACTTACACATCTGGACAACGACGGGAATGCAAACATGGTGGATGTTGGTCAAAAAGCAATTACCGCACGCAGCGCATCGGCTTCGGGCCATATATCACTCTCTGAAAACACAATTGAACTGATTTTGGAGAACCGCATAAAAAAAGGATCAGTCCTTACAGTGGCAAAGATTGCCGGCATCATGGCTGCCAAAAAGACCTCGGATATAATTCCGTTATGTCATCCGCTGCTGCTTAACGTTGCCGATGTCAACCTTACGATTGAAGAAAACGGAGTCAAGGCAGTTTCTTACGTTTCATGCAATGGCAATACCGGAGTCGAGATGGAGGCATTGAATGCTGTAAGTTCATCATTACTTACTATCTATGATATGTGCAAAGCAGTCGACAAAGAAATGGTGATTTCCGGAATCAAATTACTTTCAAAAGAAAAAAAAGAGATACTGTAAAATGGAGAAAAAACTTGAAATAATATCTGTCAACATTTCGTTGGAGAAAGGGACCATAAAAAAACCTGTCGATTCCATAACCTTGGACAACACCGGGATATCGGGAGATGCACATTCTGGGGATTGGCACAGGCAGGTAAGTTTGCTTTCCAAAGAGAGTATCGACAGCTTTTCCAAAATAAGCAAACGCAAGCACTTGCCCGGTGAATTTGCCGAGAACATCACCCTGTCGGGAATGAAACTCAACGAAGCCTATCCCGGAGACATCATTAATGGAAAAGGGATCGAGATGATGGTAACCCAGATAGGGAAAAAATGTCATGGAGGAGGTTGTGCAGTATTCAGGGAATCCGGCGCTTGTGTAATGCCCAAAGAGGGGATCTTTGCCAAAGTCACCAAAGGTGGTCGCCTCAAGGCTGGTGATATTCTCACTTATATTCCCAAGGTTATAAACTGTGCCGTAATAACACTCAGCAACAGGGCATTCAATGGTGTTTACCCCGACCTGGGAGGGCCGGAGGCAGTTAAGGCTATCAGCGATTTTTTCAAATCCAAAAACAGGGAGTTTCAAACACAATACCATTTGCTCCCCGACAACAAAGAGATGCTGGAAAAACTGTTGAATGACCTTAAATTTAACGGTACAGACCTGATATTCACTACAGGAGGCACTGGTATAGGGCCACAGGACTTTACCCCCGAAATTGCAAAAGGGTTCATAGAAACCGAAATTCCCGGAATAATGGAACACATCCGCACAAAATACGGCAAAGAGATTCCAAATGCATTGCTGAGCAGGAGCATTGCCGGAGTAACAGGGAACACTTTCCTGTTTACCCTGCCAGGCAGTGTCAAAGGTGTAAAGGAGTATATGGCAGAGATCCTGCCGTTGACAGAACATATGATATACATGAGGTTGGGAATTGACACCCACTAAAAAGCAGATTTACACCCCTTCCATCATCATATCCTTGCAACTGCGAGGAAAACAGAATGGAGGACAACTGTTGCCACTATCCATAAACGCTCTGCATTCTTAGGATCAAGCCAGGCAAACCGGTACTCAAATCCGTTATGCCGGCAGGCAACCAAACAATCCCCACAATAGGTACACGTAGCACCTATTTTTTTCTTGGAAAGGCTCTCCGGAGTCAAAGCCATATAGCTGCACTTTGGGATACAAGCATTGCAGCCGGTGCAATTATCGTTGACCACAAACCCGAAGGGGGATATTTTTTTTGCATACCCCACAATTGTCCCTATGGGGCAGTAAAGGGTGCAATTGATCATCATTCCATTGCGTGGAGTTGCAAAAACCACAAGCAACAAACCCAAAACACCTGCAGCAAGGCCACAAAACGTAGCAATTGACGACCCGGTTCCGGTGATTCTCAAGACCAGTGCTGCCAACACCATGGTTAGCAGGACAACCAGTTTGATCTTCAACTTGTTCTTGAATGCAGCTGATTTCAAAAAACCTCTCCTTTTTTTACTGCCAATTGATGCCGCATTGGCATCGGCAGCTCCGAAGTAGCATAACTGGCTGCACCACGCAGGACCCGTTAGAAGAATAGTGGATAAAAAAAGGATGATCATAAACCATGAGCTAAAGCGGTACAACGGAGCAGCAAGGATCATTGCAGGGATTGGAAGGTGCAACTTTCCGGTTAACAAAAAGAGGGAATCTGCTGTTACTCCAAGAATTAGCTGTCCATAAAAAAAGAGTGAAAAAAGAGTCCAGGCCCTCAGCCTCCACTTTTTCCTCTCTTCCCTTCCTGCCATCTTGTAGCAAAGGAATCCCGAATACAACGAAACGCACCCCACTTGAAGCCACCCTCCAATTCCCGGTAAAAGTCTCTCGGCCAATAGCAAAGGGTTTTCTGGGACGGTATTCACAATAGAAAGAAGAGCAGCAGTAAGCACAAATGCTACTGCTGCAATTCCCGGATTTTTACAGTTGATCCACACTCAATGTCTTTTCTATATGTCTAATCAAATATTGATTGTGTGCCCTGGTAGAAAAATCTCCCGAAGATGTTCTCTTGAGCCTGTTTAAAAGATCGTTCATCTGCATGAATGCAATTGCTGAGCATTCAGTTGCATCCTTAGGATTTGGTGTAGGTTTGGCAACCATACGTCCCGATGCTGCAGCTCCAGTATAAAGATCACAAAGTGCGTGGACATAAGTCTTTTGCAATAATCTCTTGTATGTGTCTGTTGGTCTGCCCAAGCCACTCCAGATTGATTTATCGAGCCTGTCAAACAAATCCTTTACAGTAAAAGCCGATTTGCCCATGGAGGTTTCGGCAGAAACAAGATTCATTATTACCCTGCGGCTAAGCAGGCTGGACAACGCTGTTGCGTAACTTCTTTCCAGGTACGACTCGGCCCTGCTGGGAAACTTGTTTAAGTACTCATCGGGAATCAGCCAAACAGGAGTATTGGCAAACAGATGCCTGTGGAGGAAATCCATAGCCTCTTCTTGCTTCTGCCTTTCTACATTGCGGTAAACATCCCCAGGCATTTCAACGGTTTTGGGATCTTGGTACACACCTCCCACCCATTTGACAACATGACCTATGTAACGACGGAACTGGTTGTTGACCTCGCTGTGCATTGTCCTGAGGTTCTCATACCCTTCGTTGGGGCTTTTAGTCCATTCGTCCAAATTGCTCATCACGTATTTAAGATTCCGGATACCCAGCTCGTTGGTCTCCATTTGATTCTCACCAAGGTCTTCGGCCTGCAAACGAGGATCGCTGGCACTGCTTTCGGTGCCAAACTGGAATTTGGGATCTTTGGTTTTCTCGATTATCCAGCTGTTTATCTTTGGAAGCTCTTTGATAGGATCGTCAATCTCGGGAAATCTCCTGTAACCCCACTCGATGCACCAGTAATCGTAATGACTTATGCGAGGGAACAGCAGCTCCCTTGGTATATTGTCCTCGGGTTGGGCTACAAAGTTAAACCTTGAGTAATCCATGATTGAGGTGGTATGACCGTTCTCTCTCAGGAATTCGGGATCCCTCAGCTGTTTTGCTGTATAGAATGCGGTTCCGGCAAAATTATGCCTCATTCCAAGTGTATGGCCTACCTCGTGGGAAGAGACAAAACGGATAAGCTGTCCCATAAGCTCGGTGTCGAACAACATTTTACGTGCACCCGGATCGGATGGCGAACACTGTATAAAATACCAGTTTCTCACCAAAGACATTACATTGTGGTACCAGTTTATATGGCTCTCAATGATCTCTCCCGAACGGGGATCGTTCACGTGAGGACCGCTTGCATTGGGAATCTCCGAAGGCTTGTAAACTATTGCAGAGTAACGGGCATCTTCCAGGGACCACTCTGGATCCTCTTCGGGTGTAGGAGCCCTTTTACCAATGATTGCATTTTTGAATCCTGCCTTTTCAAAAACAGGTTGCCAGTCGTTTACACCTTGGATCAAAAAAGGAACCCACTCCTCAGGAGTTGCAGGATCTATGTAAAAAACAATAGGTTTTGCAGGCTCTACAAGTTCCCCCCTTTTGTACTTTTCAACATCTTCGGGCCTGGGTTCCAGACGCCATCTGGTAATCATTCTGATATCTTTTACTCCCTGTGGGTTTTGGTCAAAATCGGTATATCCGGTCGTAAAATAACCAACCCTGTCATCGGAATATCTTGGAGTCATCGGCTCTTTGGGTAACAGGACAAAAGAGTTGTTCAGTTCATATGTTGCAGTTTCGCCTCTGTCCGAACGCATGTAGGTTTTAACTGTCTTTACCTCGGTGTTGATTGGGTATGTGGTTATATCCGAAACATAACTGCTCTCCCTCTGGATAGAACCCAGCTTGAAAGCAGCTTTGCTTGCTTTCCGGAAAAAGAGAGACTCCGAATCAGTCCCAAAGAAATCGGTGACATCGATCAGGTTGTCCTTTTTGTCGGCCGATTGTGCCTTGATTTCGAATGTAGCGGCAATTGCAGCCAGGTTGGACCGGAGTACTGCCTCGTACATGGCTTGGGTGCTGTCTTTGGAACGCTCCCTGTTGTAAGTTTTCCTCAGGAAAATCTTATTATCGGGCCCCCTTTCAAAACGGAACACACCCGAGTTGAGTTGGTCCCCGGCATAACCGTCAAAGCTGGAACGGATACCTTCGGCAGCTTTGGAAATCCTTGTAACCATTATGATTTCACGTCCAAAAAGGGAATCATTCACATTGATGAAAAATTTGCCGTCTTGTTTGTAGACTGTAGTTAGCCCCTTCATGGGTTTCACGTCGGGTTTGATGAATTTTTCGATGGTTGCCAAACCTTTTGCCTCGGGCTTTTTCACTGAATCTGCACTGTTGTTTTGCTCAGTATTTTGCCGTGAAGCGATATTGGCCTGCCGTCTCGGCTGCGAGCCAAGGGAGAGTGTCAAAGCCATTAAAATGGCCGTGAGAGTGATTAACTTGTTAAAGCGTTGCATAGAGTTATTATTTCATGATAAAAAACAAAGATATAAAAAATGTCTATCTTTGTTTTGATGGGAGAGTTAAAAAACCTAAGCGCATCAAGGCTGCTGCTGCTTTTCACAGGTGGTGCGGCCCTCCTTTTCATAATCGCCCCTATGGCAGGAATGTTCCTATCCCTAAAAGCCCCACACCTCTTTGAAACCATTGCAGACTCAAAAGTAAGCCATAGCATTGGCCTTACCTTGTCTGTCTCATTCCTTGCAACGCTCTTTTCGTCTGTTTTTGCCATACCCCTGGCCTACGTACTTGCCAGGCGTAACTTTCCCCTGAAAGGACTGGTCGAGGCACTGATAGATATTCCTGTAGTGATCCCTCACTCTGCAGCCGGAATTGCCCTTTTAGGATTTATTTCCAGGGACTCGGTAGTCGGATCCCTTGCATCAAAAGCAGGATTCACCCTAATTGGTTCTCCTGTTGCCATTGGTATGGCAATGGCCTTTGTCTCCCTCCCTTTTTTGATCAACGCGGCCAAAGAAGGTTTTGCAGCAGTCCCGGTAAGGCTGGAACACGCAGCAGCCACCCTTGGTGCCGGGGAGTGGACAATATTCAGCAGGATAACACTTCCACTTGCATCACGTTCGGTGGTTTCCGGCCTTGTCATGATGTTTGCCCGTGGGATGAGTGAGTTTGGGGCTGTTGTGATAGTTGCATACCACCCTATGACAACCCCCGTACTTATATTTGACCGTTTTAACTCCTTTGGGCTGGATTATGCCCGGCCTGTTGCCGCAATATTCATAGTTATAACCCTTTTGCTTTTCTTTGTTTTAAGAGCCTACCAAAAAAATAGATGACATGCTGGAAGTAACTAACCTGGAGTACAGTATCGGGAAGTTCAATCTTGGACCTCTTTCAATAAAGCTCGGCAAAGGAGAGTATCTTGCCATCTTTGGCCCTTCGGGCAGCGGCAAATCCCTCTTTTTGGAACTAATTGCAGGAATCCGGTATCCCGGAAACGGAAGTATAAAGCTCCAAGGGGAGGAGATAGCGGGTAAACCTCCTCGTAAAAGGGGAGTATCCTTGCTTTTCCAGGATTACGCTCTTTTCCCGCATCTGAGCGTCAGGGAGAATATCGCCTTCCCGTTAAAATTGAAAAAGATCTCAAAAGAGAGTGCCGTAAACAAGATAAACGAGATCTGCAGTTATCTCTCCATCGGGCATTTGCTGGATCGTAAGATAGAGGGATTGTCGGGAGGAGAACAGCAGAGGGTTGCCTTGGCCAGGGCCATAGCAAACGAGCCAAAGCTTTTGTTGCTGGACGAACCTCTTTCGGCCCTGGATCCGGAGCTGAGGGAGGAAGCACTCGAACTTCTTAAGCTGGTCAAGAGTTCGGGGATTACCACAATACACGTGACACACAACAGGGAAGAGATCAAAGATCTGGCAACTTGTATATTAAACTTCACCCAAAATATTAAACCATGAAAAAATTTATTATCCTGCTTACCATTATTCCGGTATTGATAGGCTCCTCCCTTGAGGCACAAAACAAAGGAGCAACCTGCTACCAGACGCAGATTGACTCAATCTGCAAAGCTGTATTCGAAGAGTGGAACATTCCCGGAATGGCTGTGGTAGTCATTAAGGATGGAAAAGAACTCCACCTGGGAGGATACGGGAAAACCTCCTATGACTCCCAAGGCACCAAGGTTACTCCCGAAACCCAATTTGTGATTGCATCTACCACAAAAGCGATGACTGCTGCCCTGTTGGCAACACTTGCAGACAAGGGTGAAATCAAATGGGGAGACACAGTCATCAATCACCTTCCCGATTTCAAGCTCTACGACCCATGGGTCACACAAAATTTTCTGATAAAAGATATCATGGTACACAAAACAGGCTTCCGGGCATACGCAACCGACGACCTGCCCCATTTTGGGTATGACAGAGACGAAATCTACACACTATTGCGCCACATTCAGCCTACTTACAGCTTCCGGACCACGTATGCATATAACAATGCAATGTACACCGTAGCTGCAAAAATCATAGAGAAGTATTACGGGATGAGTTGGGATGATGCAATAGCAAAGTACCTTTTTGAACCCCTCGAAATGCATTCCAGCACAACCGGTAAGAATGCCTATCACACCTCTGCCCGGTTGGCAAAAGGGCACCGCCACTTCAAGGATGGAGACAGCATCCGTTTCGAATTACGTAGAGATACAACCAACGGATACAGGTGGCTTTCGGCAGTTGCACCTGCCGGGTTTGCAGTCACCACAGTAAAGGATATGGGTAATTGGCTGCGCATGCACCTTGGGAAAGGGGAATTCAATGGCAGGAAGTTCCTCTCAAAGGAGAGCCACAGCTACCTTTTCAATCCTCAGACCATCACCGGTGCAGATTCCGGATCAATCTACAACTATGCTCAGGGATGGACGATAGAACAAGGGCCCAACGGCAGGATGGTAAGGCATACCGGCCTTGCATACGGATACACGGCACTTGTAACTTTTTTACCTTCACAAAACCTTGGGATTGCAATTCTTACCAATGCCGGCAACACCACTAACCCCCATATGGCAATAGCAAGGGAAGTATCTGAACTGATTGCAGGAACCGACACTCGCGACTGGAGGAAGCATTATATGGATGCATTCATGAACACTCCTGCAAGAAGGGACGATGCCCGAAAAGAAGACTCAATTGCACCTAAAAGGCTCGATTTATATACCGGTACATATTACAAGGCCGATTTTGGCGAAGCCAAGGTAACATTGGAAAACGGCGAGCTCCAATTCTCCATTAAAAAGGTGAACGTTGCTCTCAGCCACAAAAACGGGAATGTATTCACAATGGTTGTACCGGGTGCCGGAACAATCGAGGTGGAATTCTTCCCTGGAACAAATGTTCCTTTTGAATCCCTAACCTTCAATATCGGAGACCCGATCGGACGCTTTTACAAGAACCCCATTTAGGGATTCATAAGGTCGTCGTGACGGAAGCTTAGTATTTCGTAAATATGCTCAATAGCGTGGGCTGCAGGCCCTGCAGGGTCAAGGAATTTGGCCCTGTTGAGGGCATTGATTGCCTCTCCCCACTGCTGCTCCCTTCGCAGTATCCCTCCCATCAGGTACCACGCCTCTGCGTTGTCCGGGTTTTTGTCAAGGAATTGCTTGAGCTCGTTATACGCCCTCTGCGTACCCTCCTCCCTCATGAGTTGTTCTATCTCCAGTAAATTATCTACCATCTTTCTCTCGTTTACAGTGTGACCCTTATACCAAACCTGCAAATCCCATGAAGGCCAGAGCCAGGATACCTGCAGTTATAAGTGCGATCGGAGTACCTTTGAATGCTTTAGGAACATTTGCAAGGTCCAATTGTTCACGCAACCCCGCAAAGAGTATCATTGCCAGCCCGAATCCAAGGGCAGTTGCAATTGCAAAGACCACTGACTGGGCCATATTGAGCATCGCCGGCTCCCCTCCAAAGGAGAACTCCTTGGATACAACCAGTATAGCCACACCAAGAACAGCACAGTTAGTAGTAATCAGCGGTAAAAAAATACCCAAAGCCTGGTAAAGTGATGGACTTATCTTTTTCATGATTATCTCTACCATCTGTACCAGCGAAGCTATCACAACAATAAATGTGACAGTTTGCATAAACTCAATCCCTAGCGGGACAAGCACATAATATTGGAGAATATAGGTTACAAGTGTTGCCACCGCCATTACAAAAGTCACAGCTCCCGACATGCCCGCGGCTGTACTAACTTTGTTTGAGACCCCCAGGAACGGACACACTCCCAAAAACTGGGAGAGTACAATATTGTTGACAAAAACTGCCGATATTATTATTAGGATATATTCCATAATCTGCGGTTTTAAGAAATTTTAGTTTTAAGTTTATTGAAAAGTACCAACAGGTATCCCAAAGCAAGGAAAGCTCCCGGAGCCAGGACAAACACCAGCATTCCGTCACCCTCCATCAACTTTATCCCAAATATGGATGCACTCCCAAGCAACTCACGGACAGCTCCTAACACAGTCAAACCAAGGGTAAATCCCAATCCAATCCCGATCCCGTCCAAAGCAGAGTCTGTGATGTTGTTTTTGGAAGCAAATGCCTCGGCCCTTCCCAAAACGATACAGTTAACTACAATAAGCGGTATAAAGAGACCCAAGGTCTCGTAGAGACCTGGTGTATAGGCCTGCATAATCAGCTGCAAAACAGTAACGAAAGCAGCAATTATCACAATGAAAGAAGGAATCCTTACTTTATTGGGGATTACAGACGAAACTGATGAAATTACCACATTGGACATTATCAGGACAAAAGTTGTTGCAAGCCCCATTCCCAAGCCGTTTATAGCCGAGGTGGTAGTCCCAAGTGTAGGGCACATACCCAGCAAAAGGACAAATATGGGATTCTCTTTAATAATCCCTTTGGTTATCAAGTTTAGCTTACTCATTGCTTACCTCCTTTGAATCATTTTGAGAATTGCATTTTTTAAAAACCTCCCACGCAGTGTTAACAGCATCACAAAATGCCCTGGAGGTTATTGTTGAGGCTGTGATAGCATCCACATCACCACCGTCCTTTTTTACCAGGAGCTGGAAGTCATCGGGATTCTTCCCTTTGAACTGGACGCTGAAATCACTTTTGGAAGCATCGATCTTGTCTCCCAGTCCGGGAGTCTCTGCATGTGAAAGCACAGCTGTTCCGTTGATTGACCCGTCGACATTGAAACCCACCATCAGGGAGATCCTTCCGCCAAACCCCGAAGCAAAGCTCTCTATAGCATAGCCGACAATCGCCCCTCCCATTTTGGCAGGATAAACCTTGTAGCTTTTGCCAGCCAGCTCAACCACCAACTGGTCAGCCGAAGGATCATTGTCGAATTCAGGGGCAACCCCTGCTATTGCATTGTTTGTTTTCAATGTCATCGCCTCTTCTATCGGACCCTTGGTAAGGGAGTAGACAACACCCAAAAGGGAAGATGCCACAAGGGTTATTGCCGATAGGGTCAGCAACATGTTTTTCAAAGTTGATTCCTTAGCCATGTTTTACCTCCTTTCCAAATTTTGCAGGTTTGAAGTAGTTGTTCAATAGGGGCACTGTTGCATTCATGATCAGTATTGCGAAGGAGATTCCCTCCGGGTAAGCACCAAAGTTCCTGATCAAAACCGTAATAACACCAATACCTATTCCGTATATTATCATCCCTTTTGTGCTCATAGGCGAAGTCACATAATCAGTTGCCATGAATATTGAGCCAATAAGGATACCTCCTGTAAGGATTGTGAAAAGAGGATCGGGGTTGTGTGAAGGATCAATTATCCAAAAAATACCCGAAAAGATAACAATCGTCCCTAAAATCGCAACCGGGATATGTGGCCGGATTACCCTTCTTATCAACAGATAAGCCAATCCCACAAGCAATGCCAGTGCAGAGACCTCTCCCACGGAACCTCCAATTTTGCTGAACAACATCTGGGCATAGGAAAAATTATGCTCTGCAAAAATCTGATCCATTGTCATTCCTTTGGACAACCCCTCCTTAACAATTGAAAGGGCCGTTGCTCCGGTGTTTGCGTCAATACCCTCCCGGAACCACGATGTCGGAATAGTCCAGTCTGTCATGATGACCGGGAAAGAGACCAATAAAAATACACGTCCTACCAAAGCAGGGTTGAAAAGATTTTGCCCCAGGCCGCCAAAACTCATTTTGGCAACACCGATAGCCACCACCGAACCAATGAAAACAATCCACCAAGGTGAATTGGGCGGCAGATTAAGGGCCAGCAGGAGTCCTGTCAGGGCAGCCGAATAATCGTTTATCTCTACTTTTGATTTGATTACATATTTCTGGATCACATACTCTACAAGGACACAGGCAATGACACCGACAAAGGCCAGTTTTATGGCAGAGAATCCAAAGAAATAGACGGATACAAGGAGGGAAGGCGATAATGCAATTACCACATCCCTCATCAAACCCCTCGTACTCTCATTCCCGTGTAAATGCGGTGCCGGAGAAACTAATAGTTTTTTCATATCTCTTATTAAGTTACTTTTTAGGTCTGCTTCTTATGATTTTCAATACTTGGGCTTTTGAAAGCCGGATAGTATCCAGCAGTGGAATATTGGCAGGACAACTGTACATACAGCTGCCACACTCAATGCAATCATGCACCATGTTTGCTTCCAGGTCCTCCACTCTTCCAGCCCTGGACAACCTGTTGAGAAGGTAAGGTTCAAGGCCCATCGGACAGGAATCCACACACTTTGCACATCTGATGCAATTTCCTTCCTCCCCACGTTTGGTCTCCTCTTCTGTTAACAGTAAAAATGCAGAGGTGCTTTTCACAGATGCCGCCTCCATACGTGAAACAGCCTTACCCATCATGGGACCACCACTTATCAGTTTTACTGCATCTTTGGGGAACCCTCCAATCGCAAACATGACGCTGTTCATATTAGCTCCGACCCTCAAGCGGAAATTCCTTTGCTCAGTCATGCATTTGCCGGTAACGGTTACAATTCCCTCAAAAAGAGGCTTGTTCTTTTGAACTGCCTCATAGACAGCCAAAGCAGTACCAACATTCTGGACCACAACACCAGTCTCAATTGGCAACCCCAAGGAAGGGACCCTTCTCTTAAGAATCGCATCAATCAACTGCTTTTCGCCCCCTTGCGGGTATCTTTTTTTAAGTTGTACAATTTTTATCTGAGGGTAACCGGCAGAGGCAATTTTCTTCATTGCCTTTATTGCTTCGGGCTTGTTCTCTTCGATTCCGACGAATGCGTGGTCCACACCAAGTGCCTTCATCATAATCTTTGTGCCAATCAGGATCTGCTCCGGATACTCCAGCATGATCCTGTAATCCGACGTCAGGTAAGGCTCACATTCCGCGCCGTTTATCAATAGATACTCTGCCTTATTGCCCGGAGGTGGCGAAAGTTTGATGTGGGTGGGGAATGCAGCACCGCCAAGACCCACAATCCCGCACCGGGCAATCCTCTCTATTATCTCTTTGGGGCCCAGGGTAATCTCCCTTTCTATTTGAGGAGAACGATCGATAGACTCCTCCCATTCGTCTCCCTCTACCTTGACAACAATGTGTTTCACAAGGTTTCCTGCAATATCTGGTAACATCTCTATGGATGTTACGGTACCGGATACCGATGAATGGATATTCGCAGAGATGAATCCGGAGGCTTTTGCCACCAACTGGCCTGTCTTTACCTTGTCGCCCTTTGCAACAACGGGTTCTGCAGGAGCTCCCAAATGTTGGGAGACAGATATGTACGCCATATCCATGATCGGAAAATCTTCTATGGCAGCATTTGCTGATATTTTACTGTCATTCGGATGTATGCCGCCAATGGAAAAAGTTTTACTCATATTTTAATGATATTACTGTTCAATGGTTTCTGCTTCTGCTTTTTTGGGCACCCTCACCGGGAAGTTCACCTCCCAAATTGCATGTGTAGGACATTCGGTCACACATTTACGGCACAATTTACATTTGTTGTAGTCAATGTAGGCCAGATTGTCAATGATTGTGATGGCATCATAGGCACACGCCTTTTGGCATTTGTAGCAACCTATACATGCAACCGCACAGGCTTTGCGTGCTACGCCCCCTTTATCTTTGTTCACACATGAGACAAAAATCCTTCTGTTCTTGGGACCTTTGTTCCTTAGTTCTATTATGAATTTAGGACAAGCCTTTACACATGCCCCGCACGCCGTACATTTCTCCTCGTCAACCTCGGGCAATCCGGTCCTTGGATCCATCTTGATGGCATCGAAATTACACACCACAACACAATCTCCCTGCCCAAGGCAACCATAACTGCATCCGGTATCTCCGGCATACAACCCGGCCATAACGGCACACGAACCATACCCGTCATAATGGTTGACCTTTTCCCTTGCATCACAGTTTCCGTTACACCTCACTACTGCAACCTGGGGAGCCTTGGCAGCTACTGTCTTTCCAAGAGATCCGGCAACACCCTTCATCACATCATTGCCCCCGACAGGACAAAAAAGAGGTTCAAGGTCGTCGGCCTTGACACAAGCCTCTGCGAATGCACGGCATCCGGCATAGCCACACCCCCCGCAGTTCGCACCGGGCAGGATTGCCTCCACATCATCGATCCGGGGGTCCTCCTTTACCATGAATTTTTGAGCTACCAAATAGAGTATCCAGGCCAGTACAAAGCCCAGGAGAGTCAGGCTGACAATTGTAAAAATAATTGTATTAGTCATTATATACTAAAGTTTTTCAACAGTAAAAACAAATTCCTTTTTCAATTTATCCCTCATTAGCCAAACAACAAAATAATAGAGTGCGAGGGTACCTATTATCGAAAGTGCAGTGCCGAGTTCTGATAACCCTGCGGAGGACAAAGATACTAATAAAACCACAAGGATAAGCAGAGGAATCACATAGGAAATCCATAGAGCTTTGTAACCAAGGGTTCGCCGGAGTTTTACAGAGACCCTTTGCCCCTCTGCATACTCATGTCCCGGTTCTTGTTCTACCTCCACTAACTTTGCCTTGATATCACCCATGCTGCATGCACCTTGGGCGTGGCACGATGAGCATGCCGATTTATTTAAGATTTCCACCAAAACGTAAGTTGGTCCGACCTCTTTGACCACACCTTCGTGATCAATGTATTCAGGTAATTTTTTGTTCATTTAAGTTTGCTTGACAATGGATACTTCAGATTATCAAATAGCGACAGACGTCCTGTTACCTTCCCTACCATAATAGGTGTTTCAAAAAGCAAAGGTACCATGTTTGCATCGTCCGAAACCCACAGGATTATCTCTTCTTTTCCGCTGAATACCTCCCCTGCAACAACCTTGGCGGCAAACTTCATGGTCTTGAAATGACCCAACCCGGGAATACGTTTGTTTTCTCGTCCCAAAAACTTGTAATACAAGTTAAAAACCTCATCGTCTATTGCAAATGAGATTGGTTGTGGCACACCGGCCGGCACTTCCGAAAAATCAAGGTTCCTTGCAAAATAAAAGAGGGAAACCAGGTCAAATGTACATACAGTGCCTTTGAGCAGAGTATCCCTGGCCGGGTCACTTTTACGCTGGACAGTAGCATTGATTGTGTAATTCTTGTTATAGTGATGGGTATTTTTCATACGGTACCTTCCCTCAGCAATATCCCGGTGGAAATAGAACGGACGTCCATTTACAGTATTGAACCTGGATTCGAAAAGATCCCTTACCTTGAAGAAAATATCGTAGAACTTATAGGTTGTTCCCTTTACAACTGCATGGAAATGCTCCCCGTACCTCTCATTGCGGTCCATCCTGAGCATAGCCTCTGCCTCCCCGACATCTGTTTTAACCATTCCCCACTCATAGTTTATAATGTAGACCAGCTTCTCTCCACTTTTGTATGCCTTTTGGCTATTGGGTATATCCCTCACTGGCAGGCACTCCTTGCCCTGGGAATAACTATGAAATGTAATGAACGATATTATAATCAGTGCAAGATATCTCTGCATAACCTCTAAAAATCAGATTCAAAGTCAGAATTGGAAAGGAAGCTTTCGCTGTTCATCCTGGAAGGATAAGTTTCCACACCCCCCTCTCCAAAAGGATCCACATTAAGGGCGTTGTCGGTAACATCCACAAACTTGACTTCGGAATTGCGGAACCTCAGCTTCACATCACATACAGCACCGTTACGGTGCTTTGCAATGATGATATCGGTCATTCCTGTCAAGGCGGGGTTTTCCTCCCCTGTCCCGTAATAATCGGGCCTGTGGATAAACATCACGATATCGGCATCCTGCTCGATAGCTCCGGACTCCCTGAGGTCACTCAATTGCGGACGCTTGGAGCCACCCCTTGTCTCTACAGCCCTGCTCAGCTGGGAAAGGGCTATGACCGGAATATTCAACTCCTTGGCAATAGCCTTTAGCGACCTTGATATTGCCGAAACCTCCTGCTCCCTCATACCCCTTAGCTCATGTGGCCCGGTCATCAATTGCAGGTAGTCGATTATGATCATCTTGACCCCGTGAATGGAAACAAGTTTCCTTGCCTTGGACCTCAGCTCGTTGATAGAAAGAGACGGGGTATCATCTATATACATGGGTGCTTTGACCAGCTGTTTGAGCCTCGTGTTAAGCTGCTCCCACTCATAATCCTTCAATTTGCGTCCACCTTTGATTTTGTCGGCATCCAAGCCGGTCTCACTTATCATAAGACGCTTAACCAACTGAACACTTGACATTTCCAAAGAGAAAAACGCAATAGGCACTTGATGGTCCACAGCCATATTCCGTGCCATTGTCAATACAAAGGCAGTCTTACCCATCGAGGGGCGTGCTGCTACTATAACCAGGTCAGATGGTTGCCATCCAAGAGTAACCCGGTCTATCCCGGTGTAGCCCGACGGCACTCCGCTGAGACCATCCTGCCTCAACTGGTTTTTTTGCAGGTCATCGATTGCTTCGTTGATCACATACTGGATCACCTGCGAATCCTTACGCATGTTCCTGTCCGACAAGGTAAAGATCTTTTGCTGGGTGGTATCGAGCAGCTCATCCACCGAAACAGCATCGTCGAAAGCCTCTTTTTGAACCCCGTAAGAGATGGAAATGAGCTCCCTCTGGATATATTTTTGGAGTAAAATCTTTGCGTGGTAATCTATGTGCGCAGCAGCTCCAATCTTCATGCTGAGCTGGCTAAGGTAAGAGACCCCGCCCACAACTTCCAGGTCACCGGTATTTTTAAGTTCTTCTGATACCGTAAAAAGGTCTACCGGTGCATGTTTGGCAGCAAGGGCAGATATAGCTGTGAATATCTTACGGTTATTCTCTTTGTAAAAACACTCGGGGCTGATAATGTCCAAGACATCTGTCACAGCAGAGGGTTCGAGCATCAGCGCCCCTAATACCGCCTCTTCTATATCGGGTGCCTGAGGTGGTTTCTTTCCCATCTCCAGCCCGATTGCGTCAAAATTCGTATCGCTTTTTGCCTTTGCCCTTATGTTTTTTGCCATTTTCCTGTTAAAGCTTTATTCTGTCCAATGCTCTCAATATCGCTTCCGAAGCCATTTTTACCTCATTTACAGTAATGGGTAAAGGAGGAGCAATCCTAAAAGCTCCTGGGTAAAAAAGGAACCAGTCACTCAAAACCCCCTCTTCCAGTAAAAGAGGCAGGATTTGTTGGGCATAATCCTCATTTTTAAGGTCTACTGCAATCAGCAGACCCTCTGCCCTGATCTCCTTAACCAAAGGATGAGCTTTTAGTGTATTTGCAAATATAGCACTCTTTTCATAAACCTCCCCAAGCCAACTTTCATTTAACAATAGTTTGAGGGATGCAAGAGCGGCAGCACAAGAGACAGGGTGACCGCCAAAGGTAGTGATATGTCCGAGCACCGGATCTGACTTCCAGTTTTCCATCAGCTCCGAGGATGCTACCAGAGCACCAAGCGGCATCCCTCCTCCAAGTGCTTTGGCTAGGGTGAGGATGTCGGGGACAATACCGTATTTTTGGTGGGCAAACATCTGGCCGGTCCTGCCAAAAGCAGTCTGGATTTCGTCAAGGATAAGCAAAGTTCCCGTTTGATAACACCTCTCCCTCAGGGCACTAAGATAACCTCCTATTGGAGCGAAAACACCACCTTCGGCCATAACCGGTTCTGCTATCACACATGCTGTCTTTTCGGTGATTAGTCCTAGCTGTTCAAAGGAGTTGAAACATATGTGCCTCACACCGGGCAACAAGGGGCGGAAGGAATTTTTGAATTCTTCGTTACCCATCACGCTAAGGGCTCCGTGGGTGCTTCCGTGGTAACTGTTGTAAAAAGAGATCATTTCGCTCCTGCCGGTAACCCGCTTTGCCAGTTTGAGTGCTGCTTCATTGGCTTCGCTGCCCGAATTTACGTAGTAGACCGAATCAAGGGAGGGATCCAGCAGGGATGTAAGTAATGCAGCGTGTTCACTTTGGGGTGCCTGAATAACCTCTCCATATACCATCAGATGCATATGTTTGTCTATTTGATTCTTGACAGCATCCAGTATGGCTTTGTTCCCGTGACCTGTATTTGAAACACAAACCCCGGAAACGAGGTCAATGATTTTTTGGCCTTGAGGAGTAAACAAGAAAACCCCTTCGGCCCTATGAATCTCTAATCCCAGGGGAGAGGGGGAAGTCAACGCTACATGCTTGAAAAACAAATCCCTTATTGTATAGGGTTTGTTGTCCATTTACTCCTGTGCCTCAAAGTCGGCATTGACAAGGATCCTGCCGCAATATTCACACACGATGATTTTCTTGCTGGAAGCAATGTCCAATTGTCTTTGAGGGGGAATCTTGTTAAAACAGCCCGAACAGGCATCCCTCCTGACAGTAACCACCGCAAGGCCATTGCGCGCATTTGTACGAACCTTTTTGTAGGCGGCAAGCAATCTGGCATCAATTTGTGATTGAAGCTCCTCGGAATACTTAAGCAACTCCTCCTCTTCTTTGGCTGTCTCCGAAACAATCGAATCCAATTCCTTTTTCTTGTTTTCAAGATCCAGCTTCCTCTCCTCCAATGCCTTTTTTGTCTCGTCCAGCAATGCTTTCCTCTCGGCGAGCAACAACGCGTTCTCCTTTATCCTCTTTTCGGAAAGTTGGACTTCGAGTCCCTGGAATTCGATCTCTTTGGAAAGAGAGTCATACTCACGGTTGTTCTTCACATTGTTTTGCTGTGCCGTATATTTCTCAATAAGGCTTTTGGAGTTTTCCAGGTCAATCTTCTTTTGGGCAACAGCCTTCTCAATCTCCTTGATTTCGTGCATCAGGTTGTCGGTGCGTGTTGTAAGGCCAAGAATATCATCCTCCAGGTCTTGCACCTCCAATGGCAGCTCCCCTCTTAACAGATGAATCTGGTCAATGGTGGAATCCGTTTGTTGAAGTTTGTACAACAAATAGAGCTTGGACTCCATGGAGAGGTCTCCATCAACCGCACTCTTTTGTAATGAGATAAAAGTACCACCGTCCAACGGGGTCTCTACCTGTATTTTTGTTTTAGCTGCTGACATAATCTGTTAATGATAATGTATGGGATTATTATTTTTATTACTCTTGCAAACCGCAAAGTTAGGTATTTTTTTCAGAATTATCTCCTTTATCAGGTCCAGTACTCCTATTTCACTCTCATAATGGCCAATGTCCATTACCATGAAACCTGGTTCACAAAAAAAGTTGTGGTACGAAATATCTCCTGAGATATAGACTTGTGCTCCCGATGCCCAGGCTGCTCCAATCAAAGAAGAACCACTCCCTCCGCAAAGAGCTATCCTTGAAATCATCTCTTTGACAGGATCGGAACTCCTGATCCATTTTAATCCGAATTTATCCTTAACCATGCCGATGAAGGCAACCACATCCATCGGATTCTCCAAATCCCCCACTATCCCAAGACCTTGCCCGGGATCCTTGTCTGCATTCAGGATCTCCCTGTTGCGAAGGGAGAGTTTGTCGGCCATCAGACCGCTTACTCCATCGGGAACTTTATCTACATTTGTGTGTATGGAGTATAGGGAAATATCTTGTTTTATGAGGGTCTTCACAACCCTCTCCACATAAGTATCGTTGCCGACACTCTTCAGTCCCTTGAAGATAAGCGGGTGGTGTGTAATAATGAGATTAGCCCCCATATCGATTGCCTCTGCAACAATCTCTTCGGTACAATCCAGGGCAAGGAGTACTTTGTTGACGACAGCCTCTCTGTCTCCAACCATAAAGCCCGAATTATCCCAGCTCTCCTGAATCTTTTCGGGTGCAAATTCCTGCAGGGCCCATATGACATCCTTTACCTTCATCCCGGAAAATTATAGCGAAGCCGAAACAGCCTCAAGTCTCTCTTTGATATTGTTTAGCATCTCCACTACATCTACCCGGCGGTCCACTCCTTCCTTATTGTCCTTCATCCTTTTTGAAGCACCTTCCAAGGTCATTCCCCTCTCTTTTACCAAAAAGTGGATCATTTTGAAATTGGTCACATCCTGAGCAGTAAACAGCCGGTTTCCCTTTTTATTCCTTGCAGGCCTGATGAACTCCGGGAATTTCTGTGCCCAGAATCTCACAAGAGAGGTGTTTTCGTCCAGCATTCCGGCTACCTCACCTATTGTGTAATAAAGCTTTTCGATTTTAAATTCTTTGTATGGCATGGCAGGTAGAATTAGTTGTTTATAAAAAAAGAGCAGGATTAATCCAGTGACTGGCCACTGTTGAGTGCCGATATCATCATCTCCCTGTAGTCTCCAGGGGTAAGGTCTGCAAAGAAAAAATTGACAGGATCAACAACCTTGCCATTGAACATCACCTCGTAATGCAAATGAGGTGCAAAGGAGAGACCACTATTCCCTACCCTTGCAATAACCATTCCGCGACTAACCTTTTGACCACTCCTCACAAATATCTCTCCGAGATGGGCATAGTATGTCTCAATACCGTCAGAATGACTTATCCTTACCTGGTTGCCCCTCCCTCTGTCGGAGCGGATAACCTCCCTGATTACACCATCTGCAGTAGCTATGACCTCTGTTCCCAGACCTGCAAGGAGATCCAGCCCGGTATGGTTTTCTTTGGTTTTGTAAAAAGGGTGTATCTTGAGTCCTACCCCGGCACCTGTCTGGGAAACTGAAAGTCCTTTTATGGGCAGGGCTGTAGGAAGGGCGGTAATGTTCTCTATTTCCGATAACGATTGGTATATGCTCTCTATCCTGCGTGTCTGTTCCGATGCCAAAAACTCGGTAAACTTTATCCTGTCGGCAGTAAAGCTGACAAGACTCCTGTCGCTGGAAGTATCAAGCTGGGCATACAAACCTGAATTGTGCTCCACAAGCATGTCGGGAGGTGTGGATTTGAAAATGCTTTTGTAAATCTCCCTGTCCTTGGTTTTAAGATCCGTAAGTACCTCGTCAAGTATACCCAGTTTTTCGAGTGAACGCTGGTACTCTGCATTGAGTATTTCGTTTTCCCTTATCAATCTCTCCTCCTGAGTGGTATTGAACAGTAAAGCAAACACCAGGTAATAGATTACTGCCAACAAAACAGTACCCAGCAAATAGCGGAACACCATCTTTAATGTTCCCAATATGCCAAGTTTCTCCTCTACAAAGCTAAGTTGCTCCCTGTTGAATTTATACTTGCTCATTATTACCGGCAGAATTGATAAGAGCAAGGAATCCCTCCTCGTCCACATCCCTGTTATAGTAATTGAGTGGATTCACGGTCCTTCCCTTGAATATTACCTCATAGTGGAGATGAGGCCCTTTGGACCTGCCTGTGTTACCCATGAAACCGATGACTTCTCCCCTCTTTACTATCCTCCCTACGGTCACATTGGCCTCTTTCAGGTGAGCATACCTGGTCTTGTAGCCGAATCCGTGGTCTATCATTACAAAATTGCCGTATCCGAAGAAATCATGGCCAACCTCCACAACCTTTCCATTACCCGTTGCATAGATATGCTCGCCTGATGGTCCCGAAAGATCTATCCCGTTGTGCATGCGGAAGTCCCCGTGGAAAGGATCCCGGCGGTAACCGAAACTGCTGGAATACCGGATCCTGGATGATGCAATGTTGACCGGAGGTATTGCGGGTACACACAAGGTCATTTCGTCGGCATTCCTGGCCAGTTGGGCGAGGTCGTCAAAAGACCTGGATTGTACATAAGCTTTTTTGTACAGGACATCAAGGTTAAAAGCCGTCCGGCTCAAAATCCCCGATTTTTCAAAGTTCTGAAGGTAAGAGTAACGGTCAGTCCCGCCAAACCCGGCGTTGCGGACATCCTCGGGAATTTCGTCCATACCAAAGATAGGACGGTATACATAATTGTCCCTCATCTGCAGCGCATAAAGCGACTTATTGAGGCTCTCAAACCTTTTGTTCACAAGCTCAAGGCTACTTGCCAGCTCCTCATTACTCCTTTTAAGCGACAAAAGTTTTGGAGTTTCCAATTTAAAATATTCTGTATAAATATAATAGTAGCCCAACGACAGGACCACGCTCATCATGAACATAAAGAATCCCCTTGACAACCTGACTCTTGCAGGTATCTTGTGGATTTCATATGCTAAGGTTTCGTGATTGAACTTGTACTTCTTATTTTTAGTCATCCCAAATTTCGACTCTTATTACCTTGCAAATTTATATAATTTTAAATAAAAACCTATTTTTGTGACTTAATTTCAAACACACTTTAATTACTTCCCGCAATATGACTTCAAAAGAGATAAGAGATAATTTTTTAAGTTTTTTCGAAAGCAAAGGACATGTGATAGTTCCTTCGGCACCTATGGTTGTGAAGGATGACCCTACCCTGATGTTTACAAACGCAGGTATGAACCAGTTCAAAGATTGGTTCCTGGGGAACACACAAGTGAAGTACCCAAGGGTTGCAGACACTCAAAAATGCCTGAGGGTAAGCGGCAAACATAACGACCTTGAGGAGGTAGGGCACGACACCTACCACCACACAATGTTTGAGATGCTTGGGAACTGGAGCTTTGGAAATTATTTCAAAAAGGAGGCTATTGCCTGGGCTTGGGAGTTGCTTACCAAAGTTTACAAACTGGACAGCAACAGATTGTACGCAACTGTATTTGAAGGGAGTGAGGAGGATAACATAGCCCCCGACAATGAAGCCCGTGAAGAGTGGCTCAAGTATCTCCCGGCCGAACGGATCATATACGGCAATAAGAAAGATAACTTTTGGGAAATGGGTGAGACCGGCCCTTGCGGTCCCTGCAGCGAGATCCATGTTGACCTGAGGAGCGACAGCGAAAGGGCACAAATCGACGGAGCAACACTGGTAAATACAGGGCACCACCTGGTAATCGAAATCTGGAACCTGGTTTTCATCCAATATAACCGCAAAGCGGGAGGCGCACTAGTACCTCTGCCCAACAAACACGTGGATACCGGTATGGGGCTTGAGAGGCTCTGCATGGCAATGCAAGGCAAATTGAGCAACTATGATACCGATGTTTTCACCGGAATGATTGCCAGGATATCGGAACTCACAGGTGTGGAGTATGGTTCCGATCCAAAGACAGGGATAGCAATGAGGGTGATTGCAGACCATATACGGGCTATTTCATTCTCTATTGCCGATGGACAACTCCCTTCCAACGTAAAGGCCGGATACGTGATCCGCAGAATCCTCCGCAGGGCTGTCCGTTATGCCTACACCTTCCTGGGTTGTGCAGAGCCTCTGCTTTGCAAGCTTGTCGGGCAGATGGTCAAGGATATGGGTAACGCCTTCCCGGAATTGGTTTCCCAGCAAGGATTGATAGAAAAGGTTATCCGCGAAGAGGAGGAGTCATTCCTGAGGACGCTGGAAAAGGGCATAAGGCTTTTGGATACCATCATGGAAAAGAGCAGCGGCAAAACCATTTCGGGAGAAGATGCCTTTACCTTGTATGACACATACGGCTTTCCGATTGACCTTAGCGAGCTCATAGCCAAAGAGAGAGGCTATTCGATTGACCATACCGGATTTGAAAAGGAATTGGCAAAACAAAAGGAGAGAAGCCGCAAAGCTACCTCCACCGAAGAGGGCGACTGGACAGAGATCAGGCCTTTCACAGGTACGATCTTTACCGGTTACGAAAATACCCGGGAGATTGTGAATATTGTCCGGTACCGTGCCGTGAAAAGCAAAAACCGCACGGTATACCAGCTTGTGCTCGACAAAAGCCCGTTTTATGCAGAAAGCGGCGGACAAGTGGGCGATACCGGTACCCTGGAATACAACGGCTCTGCAATCACAATCGTCAATACCTTAAAGGAGAACAATCTGCATATCCACATTTCCGAGACCCTTCCTCAGGACCCTTCTGTCACTTTCATTGCAATCATTGACAAGGATAAAAGGGATTCAACTGCAGCGAACCATACCGCTACCCACCTGCTTCACAACGCACTCAGGGAGATAATCGGAACCCATGTAGAGCAAAAAGGATCACTTGTAAACCACACCCGGTTCCGCTTTGACTTTTCCCATTTCGAAAAAGTGAGCGATGAGCAGTTGAGGGAAATCGAAAACCACGTGAACCGTCACATCAGGATGGATATTCCAAAGGACGAAATGAGGGAGGTCCCGATCGGAGAGGCCAGGGAGATGGGGGCAATGGCCCTTTTCGGTGAAAAATACGGGGACTCTGTACGGGTAATCCGGTTCGGGGAGTCGGTGGAGCTTTGCGGAGGCACACACGCAACATCAACAGGCAGTATCGGACTCTTCAAAATCCTTTCGGAGGGTGCTATTGCAGCAGGTATCAGACGGATTGAGGCTACCACCGGTTACAATGCAGAGTTGATGGTCCAAGAGATGGAAGACCTTTTAAGGACTGTCCGCTCCAGGATGAACAACTCTCCCAACATACTCTCTGCAATAGAAAAGCTGGCTGCCGAAAACGAATCCCTTAAAAAAAGGGTGGACGAGGCAATCAAGGAACAGGCTGCCCAGATAAAGGAGCGTCTTGCCAGCCAGGCACAGACAATCAACGGGGTTAAGCTCCATTTGCTAAAAGGGGAGTGCAATTCTGAGGTAGTAAAGAACGTGGCATTTATGATCCGGAACGGAAACAATTCCTCTGCTTTTGTAGCTGCATATACCGACCAGGGAAAAGCATCCCTGGCCCTAATGTACACAGACGACCTTGTCACACACGGCAAAAATGCTGCTAAAGAGATTCGGGAGGCTGCCAAATTCATAAATGGCGGCGGCGGCGGGCAACCTTTTTTTGCCACAGCCGGCGGGAAAGATACAACAGGCATGGATTATGCAATGGACAAGCTGATTGAGTTAGCGACATCTCACGTTTAAAATCTCTAAAATACGACTATTGAAGAAGTTAGACCGGTTTTTGATCACATCCTTCCTAGGACCATTTATACTCACTTTTCTCATTGTGATCTTTGCCCTTATGCTACAGTTCCTTTGGCTATATATTGACGAACTTGTGGGAAAAGGATTGAGTACCTGGGTTATACTGGAATTCCTTGCTTGGGGGTCGGCAACTTTGATTCCGCTTGCCCTCCCTATAGCAACCTTGCTCGCTTCCATCATGACTCTTGGTGGTATGGGAGAAGACAACGAATTGCTGGCAATGAAAGCCGCCGGAATACCTTTGCAACGTATACTCCGACCGCTCATTATCATTTCTTTTATAGTCAGTATAGGAGCGTTTTTTGCCTCCAACAATCTTATACCTGTATCTTACAATAAGATATACTCCCTTAGGGATGACATCAGCAAAACCAAGGAAGAGATAAGGATCCCCACCGGGATATTTTACAACGGGATTGACGGTTATGTGATCCGTATTGCCCAGAGAGACGAGGAGAGCGGTTCAATGTACGGGGTGATGGTATACACTCACAAAGAGGGGCAAGGGAACACCACACTGACTTTGGCCGATTCGGGATCACTCAAGTTTACAGCCGACAAACAGAACCTGCTCTTTTCTCTGCACAGTGGCTACTCATACGAAGAGGAGCCCAGGTCCTACGGATCTTATGATACCACCTTTACATTCAGGAGGATTGGGTTCCAAAAACAGGAGATGATAATTTCACTGGCCCAGTATTCATTTTCCCGGAGCGACGAAAGCCGGTTCAGCAACGAAATCATGGCCCAAAACCTTTCTCAGCTGAAGGTGGCAAGGGATTCCCTGGACTCTGCCTACACCAGGCTCAGGGTATACCAATACCGTAACCTTATCAGTGGAGGCGGGCTATCATATAGCCGGGAACTGGACACCTCATTTACTGACAATTACCGGACTACCTTGGATTATGACTCGCTGTTTCAATGGAAATCCCTGGAAGACAAAAGGGAAAACCTGATGCTTGTGAGCGACCAGCTGCAAGGTGCAATCAGTATGATAGATACCTATATCATTGAAGAGGGCCAATACCTTTTGCCTCTGCGAAAAACAAAAATAGAACGGTTCCGCAAGTTCACACTCTCAATAGCATGCTTTATCTTTTTCTTCATCGGGGCTCCGCTAGGTGCTATCATCCGAAAAGGGGGGCTTGGGACACCCGTAATAGTATCCATGCTGTTCTTTGTAGTCTATTGGGTTGTGGATATAAGCGGTAAAAAACTGGCATCAGACGGCATGATCACTCCGGCTATGGGAACGCTTATCTCCTCTATGGTCCTCTTTCCTATTGGCGTATACCTTACCTGGAAATCCACAAAAGACTCTGCACTGTTCAATGCCGATGCCTACATCATGTTTTTCCGGAAGATCATGGACCGCATCAACAGGTACAAAGGAGAAAAAACTAATTGATATGACCCAAAATTGCAAGATAGTTTTCATGGGCACCCCTGGTTTTGCCGCCCAATCACTTGAGGCTTTATGCCGTGAAGGATTTGAAATAGCCGCTGTGGTAACTGCACCCGACAAACCCACCGGGAGGGGACTAAAGGTAACAGAAAGCGAAGTAAAGAAGAGGGCTCTTTTGGAGGGTATCCGGGTACTGCAACCCGACTCCCTCAAAGAACCTTTGTTTGTAAAGGAACTTGAAAAAATCAAAGCCGATATCTTTGTAGTGGTTGCATTCCGGATGTTGCCGGAAGTTGTCTGGAGTATACCCAGGCTTGGCACCTTTAACCTTCACGCTTCCCTCCTGCCCGACTATCGTGGGGCAGCACCTATCAACTGGGCCATAATCAATGGCGAACAAAAAACCGGTGTGACCACATTCCTTATTGACCACAACATAGATACAGGGAAAATTCTTTTCTCACAAGAGGCATCTATCGACCCTGAGGACAACGCCGGATCTCTTCACGACAAATTGATGACAACAGGAGCCTCTCTTGTTGTCAAAACCGTCTATTCATTGCTCTCGGGCGACATCTCTCCTGTCGACCAAAACCTGATTGCAATAAACAAAAAAGACCTTAATGCTGCACCCAAACTCAACCGGGACCTCTGTAAAATTGACTGGGACAAAGAAGCCTTAACAATCCATAACCTGATACGTGGCCTTAGCCCCTATCCTGCGGCATTTTCAACCATGACAAACGGCCAAAAATCTTTCATGGTAAAGATATTCGGATCCCAAATTACACCATGTAAATGCGACCTTATGCCCGGCCAATTAGAAACGGACGGCAAAAACTACCTCAGGGTGGGAACCTCAAAAGGCTCATTATTGATAAACTCCTTACAGGCTGCTGGCAAAAAAAGGCTTGGGATTAAAGAGTTCCTTGCCGGAATGAGGGATGTCGGCACATACTGTTTTACTCAGCAAGAACCGGCATAAATAATGAAAGAGATTGTTATACTGGCCGATGGAGAATTCCCCGAACATAAGCTGCCTTTAGGATTGCTGAGGGAGAGCAAATGCATCGTTTGCTGCGACGGAGCAGCTGCCTCTCTGGACAAAGCCGGGATGACTCCTTTTGCCATTGTGGGGGATCTGGATTCATTGGACGACAGGCTAAGGCAAAAGTATGCAGATATACTCGTTTATGACAGCTGCCAGGAGACAAACGACCTTACCAAGGCATTCCGTTACTCATTAAGGTTTGATCCGGAATCAATAACCATCCTGGGAGCTACCGGAAAAAGGGAAGACCACACATTGGGCAATATCTCCCTTTTGTGTGATTACACAGCAGAAACCAAATCGGATATAACCATGTGCACAAACCATGGAATTTTCCGAATAATAAAAAAGAGCGGGATTTACAGCTCCTGTGCCGGCATGAAGATCTCTTTCTTTTCGATGGAGCAGCATCAGAGGATTCGGTCAAAAGGGCTCAAATACCCCCTTGACGACGTAATATTTGACATTTGGTGGAAGGCGACCCTCAATGAATGCACAGGGGAGCAATTTGAACTGGAACTCTTACTCGATGTTCCATTGATCATGTACACTTCCCATATGTAGGGAGACATCGGTACATGACAAAAAAAAACGCTCCTGTGCAGAGCGTCTTTTCTTTTGGTGACAAATCAGTTGACCAGATTTTCAAGTTCTGCCCCGGCTTTAAATTTGACAACCTTTCTGGCTGCAATTTTAATTTGGGTGCCTGTACGCGGATTGCGTCCGTTCCTTGCGTTTCTTTCATTCACTGAAAATGATCCAAAACCGACCAAAGTCAGTCTTTCTCCATTTTTCATAGTTTCACCTGCCACATTGATAAATGCATCCAGGGCTTTTTTGGCATCAACCTTTGTCAGGTTTGTCTGAGCAGCGATAGCTGATATTAATTCTGCCTTGTTCATGATTTAGTATTTAGGATGTTGAGTTAACTGCGTTCGGTACAAATATATAGTTATTAATTTTAAAATCCAAAGCAAATAATATTTTTATATTTAAATATATATGTTAAATTATAGCCCAATATCCATTTCGTTCTCTTGGTTTTATAGCATCCTGCTCCAGGAAATGAACAAAACATATAACCATTCATTACTCAAAAAGGTTTGTCAGTCGATTACAAACACATCGAAGCTATTTTTTGCTCAATTTCTTCAATTTTTTTTAAAAACAACTTATAATCTTTACTCTCCGGGAAAAGGACCTTGTGTCTCTTCATGAGGTTGAGTCTTTCCACCAATTTAATCTTGTCATTACACTCTTGGGAAATTGCAAAATCGAGGAATTTTTCCCAGACATACCTGATGGAATCTGCCGACGGGTGAACCAAATCGGAGGCATAAAACCTGTAATCCCTCAGTTCGTCCATGAAAATTTCGTAAGCGGGGAAATAAGAGACCGAGGGCGATAATTGCTCCAGCATTTCCGATGCTACTATCAAATTGGCTTTGCTGAGCTGGTTGCCCCTTGCACCATCCTTCAGGTGCCTCACCGGGCTAACTGTGATTATCCATTGTTTTTGAGGATATTTATCTATCCAATAACGGATAAGGGCAAATGACTCCTGAGCATCCAAAAACTCTCTTTCAAAAGCGGAGGCAGGTAGCTTGTGACAATTGGAGACCACTTTCCCTCCTTCTTTTTCCCTGTAAATCCACGAAGTACCCAAAGTGAGAACAACATATTTACTCTCGTGGAAATGCCTGGATGCGTTCCTGAGTTTTTCATTGTTTGCCTCAAGGAACCCCTCTGCACTCATTGAAGCAAACTCACTACCGTGGTAAAAGCTTTTCCAGATGTCACCTTCAAGGAAAATATCACTCCGGGCAAACTCATTTCCGGACGAAAGCCTCTCCAGGGAAAGTGAGATTGAGGCGGGATTGAACATCACACCAAACGGGTTGACCTCTGCATTAAACCTAAGGTCCCGCATTACGGACCCTATCTCTGATGCAAAGCAAGATCCAAGGAACAAAACCTTATCTTCATACCGGATCCTCTCCTTGAGCGGAGCGATTTCCACTTTGGTTTGCCAATTCATAATCTATGTTATTAATTAATTTTTCCAGTCCTGGTCTGAAAAGAGGGCTGTTTTTAAACTCTTGCTTGAAAAAATGGCTGTCAATCTTTTTCCATTGCGCCCGGTCCATATGGGTAACCAACATTCCGTCACTCAATCTTAGGTGACGGAACTCTTCTATTGGTGTAACATCTCCCTTTCGGCTCCATGGACATGCATCCATACAAATATCACATCCAAAAACCATCCCGGACCGGGTGTGGTAATCTTTAGCAGGGTCGTAAAGCCTATTGTCTTCTATTGTCTGGTATGAGATACACCTTCGCGCATCCATCACAAAAGGATCCCTTAGTGCTTTGGAAGGGCAGGCATCCAGGCACCTTGTACAACTGCCGCAAAGATTTTTGCCTTTTTTGCCATAATCCGGATAATAAAGCTCCTGATTGGTGATTATCACCCCAATCAAAGTATGTAGTCCATGGTGGGGATTGATTAAAAATGTATTTTTCCCTATGAAGCCCAATCCTGCTTTTACAGCAAGACTCCTTTCAAAAATGGGTGCAGAGTCTGTAAAGACCCGGAAGGTTGTTCCACTATGATGATCACATATAAGGGAGGCAAGATCATTCAGCCGCTTCTTCAATACTATGTGATAGTCCAGTCCATAAGCATAGGAGGCTATTCCGGGCTTACCAGCAGGTTGCCTGTCGGCCGGTTTATAAGAGGTGATCGTAACTACTATGCTTTTCGTCCCTTCAAGGAGAAGGGCAGGTTCTTTACGTATATGGTGATTCCTTTCCAGATAGGTCATTGCTGCATGGTATCCTTTTGATATTGAATCCTCCAGGACTCCCAAGTCTGTTGACATATCCTCTGCCCTCACGACCCCCAACTGAGCAAAACCAAGTTCGCCAGCTCTCTCTTCCAACAACATATGGAAATCTTTTCTATCCATTACTCAAATTTATTAATAATAATAGAAAATTTGCTACATAATTCTTACTTTTGTCCTCCATTTTGCTTACAATATATTTATAAATAATAATAAGGATGAACATTCTAGTAGTAGGAGCCGGAGGGCAAATAGGGACCGAACTTATACCTCACCTGCAATCTTTGTACGGCGAAGATAACGTCATTGCTGCAGACCTCAAAAAGGAAAACGTTGACAGGCTTCAGGAGTTTTCCCGAGCCGTTGAACTGGATGCCCTTGATGTCAAAAACTACAGGGAAGTTGTAGAAAAGTTCAGGATCAACAGGATCTACAATCTTGTGGCGTTACTCTCTGCTACCGGCGAAAAAAACCCGATGCTAGCCTGGGATATCAACATGGGGGCTTTGATCAACTCCCTGGAATTGTCCAGGTCCTACAACTGCTCGCTCTTTACTCCAAGTTCGATTGGTGTTTTTGGTCATTCCACTCCTCATGCAGGCACTCCTCAAGATACAGTAATGAGACCAAACACAATATATGGTGTGTGCAAGGTGTCGGGAGAGCTGCTCAGTGACTACTATTTCTCCAGGTTCGGGGTTGATACCCGCAGTGTAAGGTTCCCCGGCATTATCTCGAGCGGGGCACTGCCAGGCGGAGGAACAACAGATTATGCAGTTGAGGTTTTCTACGAAATCCTTCAAAAAGGCAAATACACCTGTCCGATACCGGAAAACACCTATATGGATATGCTGTACATGCCGGACGCACTCAGGGCCTGCACCGACCTTATGGATTGCGATCCAGCTTTATTGGTTCACAGGAACAGCTTCAACGTCACGGCAATGAGCTTTTCTCCTAAAGAGCTTTTTACCGAAATCCAAAAACATATCTCCTCTGCAGAATTCACATATGAGCCCGATCCTGTCAAAAGTGAAATCTCTGCCTCATGGCCAGATTCCATGGATGACTCTTGTGCCCGTGAAGAGTGGGGGTGGAATCCCGAATGGAACCTTGCTTCCATGACAAAGGATATGTTAAGCGAAATCAGTAAGAAAGTTTCCCGGTAACCAGATTATTTAGGTGCTATTCTATAAAGGAATGCAGCAATCAGTGCATAAAGCATATTTGGCACCCAAAGGGCTATCCATGGCGGTAAAACACCGGCGTGGACAAACATTTGACTGAATCTCAGGAATAAGATATACGAGAAACTAAGCACCAGACCTATTCCAATATTCATTCCTATCCCCCCTTTCCTTTTCTTTGACGAAAGAGATACTCCGATGAGCGTAAGAATGAATGCCGAAAAAGGCAGTGCAAAACGAGTGTGTTTTTCTATCTGGGCATAAATAACCCTTTTGTCTCCACGCATTTTCTGTGTTTCGATAAGGTCATTCAACTGGTTGTAGTTGTATGATTCCACCACGTTATCCCTTCTGTTGAGATCCTCAGCCGAAAGGTTTATCACAGTATCTGTGCTTTGGCCATGGCTGATTTCTAACCCCTTGTTACCCTGTTTCCTGATATAATAGTTGTAGAGTTTCCATCCTTTTGCAGCGGTATCCCAAACTGCTGTCTCTGCACTTAGTTTGGAAACAATGGTGTGCCCGTCAATAGTCTCCAAAGTAAACCTGCTTGCAGTGTTGTTCCAGCTGTTGAATGATTCCATATAGACATATGTTCCTGGATGGAGTTGAAGGTGTATGTCCCTGCTTGTATTCACAAACTTATCCTTTATGAATTTGTCGGTAAACTCCAGCCTCACCTTGTTGGCTGGCGGAATGACAAACAAATTGAGCGAAAGGGAGAAAACAGCAATTACAAGAGCCGATAAAAAATATGGGTAAAGTAATCTCTGAAAGCTGACTCCCCCGGCCAACATGGCTGTAATCTCGGTGTGTGAGGCTAGTTTGGAGGTAAAGAATATTACTGCAATGAACACGAAAAGGGGGTTGAACATATTCATGAAGTAGGGAATGAAGTTAGCATAGTATTGAAAAACGATACCCTCAAGGGAGGCTCCCTTTTCAACAAAGTCATCTATCTTTTCACTGATGTCAAATATTATGACAATGACAATAAAAATCAGGATTGCAAAAAAATAGGTCCCGATGAACTTCTTAATTATATACTTATCTAGAATATTAACCCTTAAGTTCATGTTTACAGTTTATTTTCCAAGACCTTTACGTAGTTGTTTTTCCATACTTTGAAATCACCCGATTTAATATGCTTCCTTGCCTCTTTTACAAGGTTCAGGTAAAATGCCAGATTGTGCTCACTGGCTATCTGTGCTCCCAAAATCTCCCCCGAAATAAACAGGTGTCTCAGGTAGGCTTTGGAATAATTACTGTCTACAAATGAAGTGCCGTTCTCGTCTATAGGAGAAAAGTCGTCGGCCCATTTCTTGTTCCTTATGTTGATTGTCCCTTTTGATGTGAATAGCATCCCATTCCTTGCGTTCCTCGTTGGCATTACACAGTCGAACATGTCTATTCCCCTGTCAATGGCCTCCAGGATATTTGCAGGGGTACCCACTCCCATCAAGTACCGAGGTTTATCTTTAGGCAAAAGTGGATCAAGTACCTCCAGCATTTGATACATCACCTCTGCAGGCTCGCCTACAGACAGACCACCTATGGCATAACCCTCCCTGTCAAGGGAAACGGCGTGCTCTGCAGCCATTGCCCTTAACTCGGGGTAGACGCAACCTTGCACAATGGGGAAGAAGGTTTGGGAGTAACCGTATAGCGGCTCTGTAGAGTCAAAATGTTTTATTCCTCGTTCCAGCCACCGGCTCGTAAGTTCCAGTGATTTTTTGGCATATCTGAAATCCGAATCTCCGGGAGGGCACTCATCCAGTGCCATGATTATGTCTGCACCGATAATCCTTTGGATGTCCACTACGCTTTCCGGAGTAAAAAGATGCCTCGAACCGTCAATATGGGATTGGAATGTGCAACCTTGGTCTGTCAGCTTTCTGTTGGATGCCAGGGAAAAAACCTGGTAGCCGCCACTATCTGTCAGGATTGGTCCGTCCCATGAAATAAAATTGTGGAGGCCCCCTGCTTTTTGAATGATATCTGTTCCCGGGCGAAGATAAAGATGGTATGTGTTGCCGAGGATTATCTGGGCTTTGATGTCTTCCCTGAGGTCCCTGTGGTAAACAGCTTTTACCGAACCGACGGTTCCGACGGGCATGAAAATAGGTGTTTCAATCACCCCATGATCAGTATATAACAAGCCACATCTTGCCGAAGAATCACAGCTCTGGGCTATCCTTTCAAATCTCATATTCTTTTTAATAACAACCCTCAAAGATAATAATATAATAGCTATATTTGTTTCTTAATGCATTTTCAAAATTAACAACAAGTGAAAAAACTTTTTTTAATACTCTCCCTGCTCCTCATAGCAGTAATACCTGCCTCTGCAGAGTTACAGGACAACGCTCCTGGCATTGAACAATCACAAAAACAAGATAGTACAGTCGTTACAACAGAGGAGGCCGCGGCTTTGACCTCCGTTGTGGATACTACGCCTGTTGTAGCTCCAAACCCTTACAAGGATATCCTTGCAAAAAAAGAGTTTGTTTTCAATATCGGATCCATACTTAGGGGAATCCTGGGCATGGCAGTATTGGTTCTTATTGCCTGGCTATTCAGTGCCGATCGCAAAAAAGTAAACTGGAAGACTGTAGGTTTCGCTCTGTTCCTTCAATTCATAATTGCAATTTCTGTAATTGCCTTCCCGGCTGTACAATCCATTTTTGAATTTTTGGGAAGTCTCTTTGTTGCTGTACTTGACTGGACCAAAGCAGGGTCCAACTTCCTGTTTGGTTCACTAATGAACATCGAAAGCTTTGGTTTTATTTTTGTCCTCCAGATACTTCCCACCATAATTTTCTTCTCTGCACTAACAAGCCTTTTCTTTTACCTTGGTATACTGCAGAGAGTTGTTTGGGCGATGGCCTGGTTACTGACCAAAGGTCTCAACCTCACTGGTGCCGAGTCACTCTCTACTGCCGGCAACATTTTCCTGGGACAAACAGAAGCCCCTCTGATGGTAAAAGAATATATACCCAAGATGACCAAAAGTGAGATCATGCTCATTATGACTGCGGGTATGTCTACAATGGCCGGCGGCGTATTGGCAGCATACATCGGAATGCTCGGTGGCGGAGACAGGGTTATGGAACTGGAATTTGCAAAACACCTTCTATCTGCATCCATAATGGCAGCCCCTGGAGCAATAGCAATGGCCAAAATACTTAAACCTCAAACCGAGGAGATAGACAACAGCGTTGAGGTCCCAAAAGAAAAAATTGGTAAAAACGTTTTGGACGCAATCTCCAACGGCACTACGGAAGGTCTCAAACTTGCTGCCAATGTAGGAGCCATGTTATTGGTATTCTACGCACTCATTGCCGGCTTCAACGCAATTTTCATGAAAATCGGAGACCTTACTTCCCTGAATGGTTTTATTTCGGATCTGACAAACAATCGTTTTGATGGACTTTCAATGCAATTTATCCTGTCATATCTTTTTGCTCCCGTCATTTGGCTTACCGGAGTATCCGGCAGTGACATTGACCTCGTAGGGCGTCTGTTGGGTGAAAAACTTATCATGACCGAATTCATAGGATACCAAAGCCTTGCAGAGATGATTCAGAATGGGGCATTCACCAACTCCAAATCAGTGATAATGGCAACGTATGTCTTGTGCGGGTTTGCCAACTTTGCCTCAATAGGTATTATCATCGGCGGAGTCGGAGGAATGGCTCCAAACCAAAAACCTATATTGTCCGCCTACGGATTTCGTGCCCTGCTAGGCTCCACCCTGGTAGCCCTAATGAGCGCCGCCATGATCGGCATGCTCATCGCCTAACCACGCACACATCCATCCCTCGGATAAATTAACAAGTGCCTGCCTTGCAGAGCTTTGCAGCCAAACGAATGATCCCTCGGATAAATTAACATGTTGCTGCCTTGCAGAGAGTTGCAGCTTCCCGATCATTTTCAACCACTTGCGGGATTGATCCCTCGGATAAATTAACAACATCTTTATATTCAGGTTATTTG